>JBDSAK010000484.1:0-3064 GCA_039922195.1 Mycobacteriales bacterium | reverse complement strand
CTCTCGGCGAATGCGCCCGCGCGCACCGACCTGTTCACGGCTCCCGATGGCAGTGCGCGATATGACAACGCGCCGCGGGTGCACGGCATCCTGCCGGACGACGACTTCGCGCTCTCGGCGCGCGTCGACGTCGACTTCGCGGGTTCGTACGACGCCGGCGTACTCCTGTTGTGGGCGTCGCCGACCACCTGGGCGAAGCTCTGTTTCGAGTTCTCGCCGCAGCGCCAGCCCATGGTCGTGTCCGTCATCACCCGCGACGTCTCCGACGACGCGAACGCCTTCGACGTCACCGGCTCGTCGACCTGGCTGCGCGTCTCGCGCATGAACGGTGCCTACTCCTACCACGCCTCTGTTGACGGCCAGACGTGGTCCTTCGTCCGGCACTTCGCGCTGGAATCCGCCGAACCCATGCAACTCGGTTTCCTCGTGCAATCCCCGGTCGGCGAAGGCTGCGCCGTGCGATTCAGCGAGATCACTTACGGCACCACGACGTACGCCGATCTGCGCGACGGTAGTTAGCCGCGATCGGCGGCGGCAGCGGCGAGTAGCTCCTCGGCGTGGCCGCGAGCGAGTGCGCTGTCTTCGAGACCGGCGAGCATCCGGGACAACTCGCGCACCCGCCCATCGTCGTCGAGCGTCACGACATCGCTTGCCGTCACCGTGCCATCACCGGACTTGCGCACGACCACGTGCCGGTCGGCGAACGCCGCGACCTGCGGCAGGTGCGTGACCACGATGACCTGATGGCTGCGCGCCAACTGGGCAAGCCGCCGCCCGATCTCGACCGCAGCCCGACCGCCGACCCCGGCATCGACCTCGTCGAACACCATCGTCGGCACCGGATCGGCTGCAGCAAACACGACCTCGACGGCAAGCATCACCCGCGACAGCTCACCGCCGGACGCGCCCCGATGCAACGCGCGAGCGGGCGCTCCGGCATGCGGCACGAGCAGCAACTCGACCGAGTCGACACCATCAGGTCCGAACGCCACGCGACGGCCGCCAACCTCGAGCCCGCCCGCCGTCACCTCGTCCTGCCGCAGGTCGACACTGATGACGGCCTCCGGCATGGCGAGGGCATCAAACTCGGCGCTGACCAGCGCGCTGAACTCCGCCGCCGCAACAGCGCGCGCGCCGCTGACCGCTGCAGCCGTCGAGGTCAGCTCCGCAACGAGGCGCTTCTCCTCATCCGCGAGCGACGACAGGCGCTCGTCGTCGCCATCGAGTTCGAGCAACCGAGCCGAGGCAGTCTCAGCCCAGGCGAGTACGGCGTCGACGTCCGGACCGTAGCGTCGTACCAATGCCGCGAGGGCAGCCTGCCGCTCGTGCACGGCGGCGAGTCGCGCCGGGTCGTCGTCGACGGAATCGGCGTACGACGCCAGATCGGCCGCGACGTCGGCGAGCTGATAGCTGATGTCGGCCAGGCGCACGGCCAGCGCGTCGAGCGTCGGGTCGTGTTCGGATGACTGCGCGAGCGAACGACGGGCGTGCCCGATCAGCAACGTCGCATCGACCGGCTCGTCCGCGCCCGGGTCGGCGATCAGGGCGTCGTGTGCCGTGCGGGCACTCGTGGCGAGGTCTTCCGCATGCCCCAGGCGCTGCACCTCGACGGACAGCGCACCGTCCTCACCCGGCACCGGCGCGACAGCGTCGATCTGGGTCAGCCCGAAGCGCAGCAAGTCGGCTTCCTGCGCGCGTTCGCGACCCGCCGTCGTGATCGTCTCGATCTCGTCGGTGACCTCGCGCCAGCGGGTGTACGCGCCCCGGTAGCGAGCGAGCGGCTCAAAGACAGCAGCACCGGCGAAGCGGTCGAGCGCAGCGCGCTGCTCGGCCGGCTTCACCAGCGCCTGCTGGTCGTGCTGCCCGTGCAAAGCAAACAGAGAGGTGCCGATCTCGCCCAGCACCGACACCGGGATCGCCCGACCACCGGCATGCGCCCGCGAGCGGCCCTCGGCGGTCGTCGTACGGGCCAGGAGAAGTTCGCCGTCCTCGATCAGACCCCCGGCATCGAGCACGCGCAGGGCGGCCGAGTGGTCGGCGTCGACACGCAAGGTGCCCTCGACGGATGCCCGGGCCGAGCCGGCGCGCACGAGACCGACGTCGGAGCGGCCCCCGAACAGCAGGCTCAGGCTCTGCACGACCATCGTCTTGCCCGCGCCGGTCTCGCCGGTGACGACCGTGAGGCCGGCGTGCAGCTCGACGACCGCGTCCTCGATCACGCCAAGCCCGCTGATCCTGATTTCCTCGAGCATGAGCCGATGCTACGGCGTACGTCGGACAGCGCCCGGCTGCCGCGCCGGGTTCAGCTCTGGCGCCCGCGCCAGCCGTCGACCGGCAGGTCGAACTTCGCGACGAGGCGCTCGCTGAACGGCGCCGGATGCACCCGCGCGAGCAGCACCGGCTTGGCGCCCTTGCGCACCTCGACCCGGGCCTGGGCCGGCATGGTGAAAGTGCGCCGCCCATCACAGAACAGCACCGCCCCGCCCGCCCCCGGCAGCACCTCGACCGCGATCACCGAGTCCGGCCCGACGACGAGCGGGCGGGCGAAAACCGCGTGCGCACTGATCGGCACCAGCAGCAGCGCCTCGACTTCCGGCGCGACGATCGGGCCACCCGCGGAGAACGCGTACGCCGTCGACCCCGTCGGCGTCGCCAGCACGATCCCGTCGCATCCCCACCGAGACAGCGGCCGGCCGTCGACCTCCGCAACCAGCTCTACCATGCGCTGGCGGTTGGCCTTCTCGACCGACGTCTCGTTGAGCGCCCACCCGGCGTACACCTGCTGCCCGCCGCTTGTGACCGTGACGTCGAGAGTCATCCGGCGCTCGACCGTGTAGTCGCCGCGCAGCACATGGTCGATCGTCGCTTCGAGCCGGTCGGGCTCGGCCTCGGCGAGGAACCCGACATGGCCGAGGTTGATGCCCACGACCGGTACGGCGGCAGGACGCGCGACCTCCGCGGCGCGCAGCAATGTGCCGTCGCCGCCGAGCACGATCACCATCTCGGCGCCGGCCGCAGGGTCATCGTCGCCGGGCACCGCCGTTGAGTCGGGAATGCCCAGGGC
>JBDSAK010000483.1:0-2956 GCA_039922195.1 Mycobacteriales bacterium | reverse complement strand
GGATCCGCCGATGTGCGCGCGGTGATTCGAAGCATCGGAGGGGCCATGGTTGGTGTGAGCAGCGCGAGTTGGCGCAGGGCCGACGCGCTGATCTCCGTGGCTTTCGCTTGAGCGTCCATGCGGCGGCTCCTCATGGATGGAGGGGCCAGGCAACGCGAAGGCGATGATTGATCGGGTCGTCGCCCCGGACATGGCGATGGACGGACAGTGACCCTGGTTGGGTCTCGGCTCATTCGGTGGGGCGAGGTGTGAACGTCACGTCGAGATCGTCGGTTCGCTCCGGAGAGCGGCCGGTACTCGGTGCCCGTGCACGAACTCAGCCAGATCTGCCGCCACGCGCCCTGGGTGTGCGAGGTGAGGGCCGTGGCCGACCCCGTCGTAGACGACGAGCTCGGCGTCTGGCATTCGATCGAGCAGGACCTGCTGGTCATCGCGGACGAGAGTGTCGCTGCCTCCGGACAGCAGCAGCGTCGGGACGTGGATGTCCTCCAGCGCCTCCGGTCGTTCCGCCTGCAGCAGGCCGGAGAAGGATTCTCTCCACACCTTGGCGGGTATCGCGAGACTCTCATCGACGAGACGCGCGACTAACTCCTGAGGCAATTCATTCGGTGACGTGCCGCGCACGAAACTGCTCGACGGAGGGAGGGTCGATGGGATCGGACAAAGTCATGATCTCCTCCCGCGTGGCCGTGACGCCCGGCTTGTCGGCGAGCGTGACCGGGCGGCTGATGAGGACCAAGCCCACCACGCGCTGCGGGTGACTTGTTGCCACCACTTGGGAGACCAAGCCGCCACTCGAAGCGCCGACGAGCAAGGCACGGGCGGTCCCGACAGCATCCATGAAGCCGACGATGTCTGACGCGAGGTCACTGATCCGATAGCTGGACCAGGTAGCCCTCGACGGACTGGTGGCTCGCTGCGTCAGCACGAAGGCGTGGATCGATGGGGGAAGTGATCGCGGGACGGGTTCGAAGTACCGCCCAGGACTCCGCATACGCGCCCCCGCCCGCCTGGCCGGGCTCAGGAAAGAAGTCTCGCCACCCCATGGATCGCGACTCCGGCGAGGGCACCAACCATGGTGCCGTTGAGCCGGATGAACTGCAGGTCGCGGCCGACTTGCAGTTCGATCCGGCGCGAGGTCTCGTCCGCGTCCCAGCGCTCGACGGTCTGCGAGATTACCGCCGTCAGCTCGTCGCGGTAGGTCGTCACGAGGTGCACGACCGCGTCCTCGAACCAGCCGTCGAACTTGCGTTGCAACGCCGCGTCCGTGCCCACGCGTTCGCCGAAGGAGGCAAGCGCTGCTGTTGCCCTCGCTCGCAGCTCCCCGTCGGGATCCTCGACGAGCTCTGCGAGCAGCTCGCGGGCGCTCGTCAGCGCCTGCGCGACGAAGGCCCGCGTCGCCGGTAGCTCGACGAGCAGGACCACGAGCCGGTCGACGGTCTCCTGCGTTTCCGCATCGTGCGCGAGGTCGGCGGCCAGGCTCGCCAGCAGCCGATCGAACCCGGCCCGCACCTCGTGTTCGGGGTCGGCGGCGACCTCGTCGGCAAAGGCGACGATCCGTAGATGGATCGCAGCGGCGACGGTGTTGTCGAGGAACCGCGGCGTCCAGGCGGGCGCCTCGGCGGTGACCAGCCGGCGTACGACGTCGCCGTTGTCGATGAGCCAGCGGCGCGACTGGCGGATGAGCATGTCCACCAGGTCACGGTGAGCGCGCCTCTCGATCAGCGAGCCGAGTACGGCGCCGAGTGCCGGCGCGACCGGCAGTGCCGTGACGCGCGTCTCGATCGCATGACCGAGAACGGCGCGTACGTCATCGTCGCGCAAGACCCGCAACGAGCCGGCCGTCACTGCAGCAGCCTCGTCCACGACGCGTCTGGCGTGCGCGGGCTCCGCCAGCCACCTGCTCAGCCGCAACGGTGCGTGTGCTTCCCGGACCCGTTCGCGGACGACGTCGGCGGACAGGAAGTTCTCGCCGACGAAGGATCCGAGGCTGCGCCCGATGGCGGCCTTGCGGGTCGGAATGATCGCGGTGTGTGGAATACGCAGGCCGAGCGGGTGCCGGAACAGCGCGGTGACGGCGAACCAGTCGGCGAGTCCACCGACCAGACCCGCCTCGGCCGCGGCCCGCACAAACCCGAGCCAGCCGTGGACATCCCGGCCGCCGGCAAATGTGGCCGCGAAGACCAATGCCGCGAACACCAGCATCGCCGCGGCGACGAGCTTCATCCGCCGCAGGTCGGCGAGCTGGCCGGCTTCGAGCGCGGAGAGCTCGCGGGCAGACTTCACTGCGGGAGCGTACGTCGGTGCTGGGTGGCGGAGCGCTCAGCCGGCCATCAGGGCCTGGCGGACCGTAATGAGCATCGGCTCGCCTTCGCAGCGCAGGGTGAGCTGGGCGAGCAGGTCGGTGCCGGGCGCGGAGATCGAATAGTCCGAGCCCTCGGCGACCGACGGGATCGACAGGTTGGACGGCGACGGCAGCAACGACTTGATGTTGCCGCCGACCATGTTGGTCAGCTCGCCGAGAGAGTCAGCGACATCCGTCGACGTCACCTCGTCCGCCGGGATGCCGAGCATCTGCCCGCCGAACCGGTGACTGAGCGTGTCGCTCACCTCGAGGAGCACAGTGCCCTGCCACGCTCCGCCGATGTTGACGAAGCCGGTGAAGGTGCGCTTGCTGTCGGCGAACGGGTCGCCCGCCTCCTCGCTCATCTCGAGGTCCATGCCGAGGAGCGATTCCCAGATCTCCTGGCAGATCTCGTGGATCTGGTGCTTCGAGAGCATCTCTACGCTCCCCCGTCCTTGAGTCGGTAACAGGTCGCCTTGTCGAATGTGACCCGCTCGTACGACGGGTCGAGGTTGAGCGTTGTCTCGCCGGCCCCGAGGAACAGGAAGCCGTCGGGCTTCATGACCCGGCGCAGACGTTCGAGGATCGCGACTTTCGTCGTGGTGTCGAAGT
>JBDSAK010000482.1:0-3283 GCA_039922195.1 Mycobacteriales bacterium | reverse complement strand
GTTCGCTCGTCGAGATGTTGCCGAAGCTCATCGGGAAGGACCGGGTCATGGGTGCGACAACTGCAGGAGCAACCGCCCGTTTGACCGGCGATGACGTTGCCATCGTGCGCCGCGCGATGAAGAACGCGGCTTCCGCCACCACGACCGTGGCCTTGCGAAACGTCGGATGCGCTGCCGTCGATTGCCGTTGGTACGAGCTGGGCGATTCCGAGCTCCAAGAGATCGATCAAATCGCGCACGACGTGCTCGCCGAGCGTACCGCGCACACTCGGACCCGCTGCTAGTTGCACAGTCACTCTGCCGGAGCCCCCGAGCGCTGGCCTGCGCTTGCGTCATGGCGACCGGCCGTTGGATGCAGTGATCGAGCGGGAGGATGCAGTGCTGGGCCAGACCCGCGCCGTCGGCGTGCCGAATTGCCGAGTGATGTCGCGAGGTCAGAGTCGACGGACTGACCGGATGCCACGCGTGACGATGCGCCCCCTGCCATGCCAACCAGAGCTGAACGCCCGGCGGGCTCCGGAAGGTCTCGGGTAGCGGTACTGTCGTCCGCATTCGGATCCAACGAGCGACTTGGGATCGTGCCACTTGTTCGTGGTGAAGCAGGGCCGATCCGATCGCGATTGAGTGGCCGTGGTGCACGTGAGACCCTCGGCATCAAAGGAGCTTCATGTCACCGATTCCCAAGGGCGGCACCGTCGCCGTGACCGGCAGCACCGGCTACATCGGCGGATGGGTCGTGCGTCGACTGTTGGAGGCGAACTATCGCGTGCGCGCATGCGTTCGCGACCCGAACGATCCGGTGAAGGTCGCGTTCCTCAAGGACATGCCCGGCTACTTGTCCGGGCGACTGACACTTCATGCCGCCGACCTCGACTACGACGGCTGCTTCGACGACGTGTTCCGAGGATGTCACGGTGTGTGCCACCTTTCGCATGTGAGCGACTACACCGACCAGGACTACGTGCGGCGCGTATGCGAGCACGTTGTCGCCAGCGTCGAGCAGTCCGACAGTGTGAGTCGATTGATCGTCACATCGAGCATCGCCGCAGTCATCTCCGAAGTGGACATGCAGGAGGTGGTGCGCCGGCCGGTCTTCTACGAGGGCCGGTTCCCTGATGAGACGAACCCCAAGCGCACCCCCCAGCGGGGACAGGCCTATTCGATCGGCAAGGTCATCGCCGAGCGCGCCTTCGCCGATGCCGCTCGAAGTTCCGGGCGGTGGGACGCCGTAACCGTCTGCCCGGGTGACAACATCGGCCCGATCCTGGCGGCCCACCAGAAGAACGGAGCGTGGCAGCACATCATCGAGGGCATGCTGACCGATGCATACGAGCAGACCGGTGCGTACCGCCCTTGGATGACCGTCGACGTCCGCGACGCCGCCGACTGCCACGTTGCCCTGCTCGGCAACGTGGACGTTTCGAACGGAGAGCGGTACCTGGCCTGGTCCACCGACACCCGCGACGTCGAGGACATCTGCGCCAGCATCGACCGCCTCCTACCCGAGCTGGGGCACGACGCTCCGGCAGTGACCGATACGTTCCCCGACCGGATCAAGAGCCGCGAACACGAACTGCGAGCGATCTGGGCCGGATGCGACCTCCGTAACGACCGCATCCGCGCAGTCACCGGAATCAAGTTCCGTGCCATCGACGAGTCGATCCGTGACTGCGTCGAGTCCCTCCTCTCGGTCGGAAGCGTTCAACCACGCCTGCGACCAGGCTTCGGCCTGCCCGCCTGAGACCGGCCGCGGCCCCGCACGTTCCTCTCGCGATGCTTCGCGGAGCGGCCGCCGAGGTGACCTCATCAGCCGGCGGCGATTCTCTAGCACCTGCCATACTTCGCGCGGTGGACGACGATCGCGGCCGAGTGGAGTTTCGACCGGGACAGCCCGAAGAGGTCGGCATGGACCCGGCACGCGTGGCGCACGTGCGAGGTCTGTGCAAGCACTGGGTCGAGAACGACGACACACCGAGCCTTGTTGTCTTCGCCGCACGCCGCGGCGTCGTGGTGTTGCACGAGGCATTCGGACACCTGCGACCCCGAAGCCGGATCACCCCCTCTGGAACGCGACTCGATCTTTCCGGTGATGTCGGCATCGAAGCCCGTCACCGCGGCAGCGATCATGTGCCTCGTCGAGGATGGCCTCCTCGGGCTGAACCGCTCATTTCTCGATTACGTGCCGGAGCTCGACGGCCAGTCGGTGGCGTATCTCGAGGAGGTGCGCGTCGGTGATCTGCTCTGCCATCTCAGCGGATACGACGATATGGAGCTGGCGACGTACCGCGTCAAGGGCCACCACGATCGAGCACCATTTCCCGGGCCCGCTGACGGTCAGCACGAGCACACCAACATCGCGATCCGAACCGCCGGTGGCGCGCCGCTTCACAGCCGGCCGGCCTCCGAGATGAACTACTCGAACTTCGGCTTCACTCTGCTCGGTGACATCGTCCGTCGCGTGAGCGGCAAACCCCTCTGGCAGTTCGCACACGAGCGACTGTTCGAACCGCTCACCATGGTCGACAGCCACTACGCGCTGCCACGGGCGTTGCGTGCACGCCGCGTGTTCCGCAAGGCCGACGCACCTGGGAACGAGGTCTTTGGCTTATGGCGAGGGATGGACGACGAGCTCAACGATGACTTGGACTCCGGCACGGGCGGACTCGCGACCACGGCCAGGGACATGGCCGTGTTCGGCCAGATGCTGCTGAACGGCGGCATCTACGGCGGTCGTCGGGTCCTCAGCCCGGCCAGTGTCGCCACCATGACCCGGTCGCACGTCCTTCCCGATGTCCCGCAGAGGTTCCTCGTACCGGACGTCACCACTGGCTTAACCATCGAGCTGGCGACCGGTGGGGGCTACGGCTATGGCCTGTTCTGCTTTGAGCCGGGCGATCGCTTCGAGGGCAACGGCAGCCTGATGTCATCCCGAAGCTACGGTCACGGCGGGCTCGGTGGCGCGTGCTTCTGGGTCGATCCCGATGCCGAGCTCGTCGCCGTCTACTTCTCTGTCTCGCCCTATTACGACCGATCTGTATTCCACATGCAGGCGGACCTGTTCCAGAACGCGCTCCACGCCGCCATCGTCGCCTGACCCCTCCAGCACCGGCCCCCTTCTCCCACCTGCCACGTGACGTGACAGCTCGACGGTGGCGGGGCGATACTGGTCGCATGCGCGCAGACGTGTCCACCGCAGGCGTTTCCTTCGAAGTCGACGCCATCGTGGGCGGTCTGGGGCGTGACGGCTTGGTCGTCGTCGAGGGGGTGGTCGCTCCCGAGGAAC
>JBDSAK010000481.1:0-7211 GCA_039922195.1 Mycobacteriales bacterium | reverse complement strand
GAGATCAGCCTGTACGACGCCGGCGCCGCCGTTCTCGAGCCGGAAGTCGTCGACATGCGCCACGCGGTGGAGCGCGTCGTCGAAGCCGTCGCGCCACTGGCCGAGCGGCGCGGCAGCGAAGTCGTGATCGCGACGGCGGGCGACACCCAGTTCCTCGTCGAAGCCGACCCGCGCCGGCTGCAGCGCATCCTGCGCAACCTCATCTTCAACGCCGTCGAGCACGGCGAAGGCCTGCCGGTGCACGTGACGATCGGCGCCGACGAGCAGGCCGTCGCGGTCGTCGTACGCGACCTCGGCGTCGGGTTCCGGCCGATCGATGCCGCGCGCGTGTTCTCGCGGTTCTGGCGCGCTGACCCGTCGCGCGCCCGGCAGACCGGCGGCACCGGACTGGGACTGTCCATCGCCCTTGAGGACGCCCGATTGCACGGCGGCTGGTTACAGGCGTGGGGGCTGCCGGGGCACGGCGCCGTCTTCCGGCTCACTCTCCCGCGGCAGGCCGGCGGCGAGCTGACGTCGTCGCCGCTACCGCTCGAACACCCGACCGTGATGACCGATGCGTAGATCCCCGAAAGCCTCCGCTTGGTGCGCGACCGCCGCCGCCGCGGCGCTGTTCGTGACGGCGTGCACGTCGGTCCCCACGAAAGGCGAGGCAACCGAGGTCGGACCGGCACCGGGCGAAGGAGCGGTGCGGGAGAAGGTCGACGTCGGGCGCCGCCGTGCCGCGCCCATCCAGGAGGGCGCGAGCCCGATAGAGGTTGTCGACGGTTTCCTCAGCGCTCAAGCCGATACGAGTCGGACAGGGGTCGAGATCGCCCAGCAGTACCTCAAAGTTGCTGCCGACTGGAACCGCGTCACTGACGGCGACGAAACCATCGTCTACAGCGGCAAGAAAGTACGAAAGGGCGACGTCGTCAGCGGCACGGTGCAACAAGTTTCTGTCACTTACTCGGTCGTAGCGCGCATCAACTCCTCTGGGGAGTACCGGCCGGAAGAGGTCGGCTTCGAGGAGATGTTCGAGGTATCGGATGTCGCGGGAAGTGGTTGGCGAATCTCGACCGTGCCGCAGGGTCGGCGCATCAGTGCGATCGACCTTGCGCAGGTCTTCAATCGCGTCGTCGCCTACCACTTCCTGACTCCCGACTACGACACGTTGCTGCCCGCGCCTATCTACCAACTCAGGGACGGTAAGAATCGGGTGGTTGACCTGGTCGAAAGACTCATTCAGGGGCCCGTCCCCGGGATTGCGGGCTTCCTCCCGAAGCCGTTGTTCCCCCCTGGGACGCAGATCCGCCTCTCACCGGAACCCGAGAACAAGATCGTCGAGCTGACGTTCAGCCCTGAACTCGACGGTGCGGGGAGCACCGCGACGACGCGCCGAAAGATCGTCGCCCAGCTCGTCTGGACCTTGACCTCGCTCGACGCCCGGATCACGGCGGTGACGGTGAAGGTCGGTGATCGGCCGATCGACCTCGGTGAGCTGGGCGCAGCGGAGGCCATGCGCCAGGACCAATTCGCCGATTTCGACCCCGACAAGAGTTATGGCGCGCGCGCGGCGTACTTCAATCTGGCCGGATCACTGGGCCAATACCTCGGTTCAGGAATCGAGCGCACCGACCGATCGTTGAGCGTGGGCGGCGGCCAACCCGATGTCGATTCGACGAGGACGACGATCGCCGTAGCCGCGCACGCCGACAAGCTCCAGGAGCTGCGCCTCGGCCCGGTGCTTGCCGGACCGATCGCCCCCGTCGGCCTCGCCTTCGAGTTCATGACCAAACCATCGTGGGGCACCGCGGCCGACGGCGTCTGGGTTGTCGGCCACACGAGCAGCGAGAAGCCGGTCGTCTACCGGGTGCCCACGGACGCGAGTGACCTGAAGGAGGTTGCGGCACCGGAGCTCAATTCCAGAGTCCACGCGTTCGAGGTCTCGCCCGACGGGATGCGCGTCGCCGCGATCGTCGAGCGGGACGGCCGCGGCTGGCTGCAGATCGGTTTCATCGGCCGTCCAGGATTCGACCGCAAGGCAACCCGGGTCGCGGCATTCCGCACCGTCGTCGACGGGACGGCGGTCAGTGCGCTGTCGGTCGTCTGGCTCGACAGCGGCAAGCTCGCTTTTGTCGGCAGGCAAGGCAACGACGCCCCCGAGGTCTTCACGGTCCTCGTCGACGGCAGCGAGCGGGTGACCATCGACGCCGCCGCTTCCAAGCGGTCGCAGGGCATCCTGCGGCAATCGACCAGGACGGACCTCCCGACGGCTTTCCAGCTCGTCGCGCTGCCCAGCGGTAACGACTCCGCCCGTCGCGGGAGCAGCACGCCGAGCGCGGTGCTGCTGGTCATCGACACCGAGGAGATCCACGTCAACCTCGGTCTCGGCTGGGCGCAGGTTCCCACGCCCCCACGGCCGACGCCGCCGCCATCGACCAGCCCGTCGCCGTCAGCCCCCGGGTCGGCCTCGGGCACCCAGTCGCCGCCCGGCACGGAGCCGCCGTCGAATCCGCAGTCCCCGTCGCAGCCGGGGTCCCCGTCGGGTTCAGCGGCACCATCGGGTTCAGCTGCGCCATCGAGTACGGCGTCCCCATCGAGTACGGCGTCAGCGTCGAGTACGGCGTCCTCATCGAGCTCGGCGCCGCCGTCCACAGATTCGCCGTAACACCCTTTCGGTACGGCGGCCGCACGGCAGTGTCGTCGACATGCTCGCCGCGTTGCTCGACCTCGCCTGCCCTCGGTTCTGCGCGGGCTGCGGGGTGCGCGGCGCACTGCTCTGCGATCCCTGCGCCGTCGGCGTACTCGGCTCCCCTTTCCCGGCAGACCCGACGCCGCGGCCGGCCGGACTACCGCCGGTGTACGCCTCGACTGCGTACGACGGTCCGGCGCGGGCCGCGTTGATCGCGTTCAAGGAGCGCGGCCGGCTGGGGCTGGCCGGTCCGCTCGCTGCGGCGCTTGCATCAGCGGTCGCCGTGACGGGCGCGGATCTGCTGGTCGCCGTGCCGTCGTCGCGCGCCGCCCGGCGCACTCGGGGCTACGACCACACGGCGATGCTCGCGAAGCGGGCCGCGGCGCAACTCGGGTTGGGCGTGCTCGGCGGTCTCGCGCAGCCACGGCGCGTCAGCGACCAGGCAGGCCTCGGCACGCAGGCACGCACCGCCAACCTGGCCGGCAGCATGCAGTTCGCCGGCCGCGCCCCGGCAGTCGGTGCACGCGTCGTGATCGTCGACGACATCGTCACCTCAGGAGCCACCCTCGCCGATGCCGCCCGCGCGCTCCGCTGCGCGGGCATCGACGTCGCCGCCGCGGCCGTCGTAGCCGCGACGCAGCGTCGTTCTCAACTCTACAAAGCGGGCCCTGCGGGATAGCCTCGGGTGGTGACGCCCGTCCGGGTCCGTGGTTGCGCTCGGCCTCCTCGCGAGGTCGGGTTAGCCGATGCCAGCCGCAGGCAAAGCGGTCCACGTAAGGCGACTCTTCGTCGTTCGATCATGGTGCGGTTTAGATGTAAGTCCTGCCCCGCCGATGATCCAGATGGTCCTCGATCCGGGAGAAGGGCATTAGTGACCTAGTCGCGAGGCCTTCTGCAGGCGGATGTGGGGTCAAAGACCAGGTCGGCCGGGCGGGCGTCACACACCAGCCGCGCCCCGTTGCGCGCAACCGGAAGGATTCGCATGGACATTGTGGTCAAAGGTCGCAAAGCCGATGTCACGGAGAAGTTCAGACAGCACACCGTCGAAAAACTCTCCAAGGTCGAGCGACTCAACCACAAGATCATCCGAATCGACGTCGAGGTGTCCGAGGAGCGCAACCCCCGGCTCATCGCGCAGAAGGACCGCGTCGAGCTCACCTGCATGAGCAAGGGCCCGATCATCCGGGCCGAGGCCGCGGCCGCCGATGCGTACGCCGCGCTCGACCTGGCGATGGACAAGCTGGAGGGTCGCCTGCGGCGGGCCGCCGACAAGAAGCGCGTGCACCACGGGGCACACACTCCCGAGTCGCTGCGCACCGGCAGCACGCTGCGCCGCCACGACGACCCCGGCCCGGAGCCGGCCGCGCCCGATGCGGATGAGGCCGCCGTCGTTGTCCGCGAAAAGGCGTTCGACTCCGTACCGATGTCCCTCGAGGACGCCCTGCACCACATGGAGCTCGTCGGACACGACTTCTTTCTGTATGCCGATGCGGACACCGGTCGACCCAGCGTCGTATACCGTCGCAAGGGTTACGCGTACGGCGTTATCCGGCTAAACCAGTAACGTCAGGCCAGACAGGGACACATCCGGCCAGCTCGTGTGTGCCGGCAGCAGGCGGAGAGGGAACTCGTGACCGACGAATTCGCGGGGGCGCCGTCCAGCGGCCCGCGTGACCCGATCCGCGTGCTCGTCGTCGACGACCACGCGCTGTTCCGTCGCGGCCTGCAGATGGTCCTCGAGCAGGAGGACGACATCGAGGTCGTGGGCGAAGCCGGCGACGGCGCGGAGGCCGTCGACAAAGCCGCGGAAACGATGCCGGACATCGTGCTGATGGATGTGCGGATGCCCAAGCGCGGCGGCATCGACGCGTGCACGGCCATCAAGGACGTCGTACCGAGCTGCAAGATCATCATGCTGACGATCAGCGATGAAGAGGGCGACCTCTACGACGCGATCAAGGCGGGTGCGAGCGGCTACCTGCTCAAGGAGATCTCCATCGAGGAGGTCGCGACCGCGATCCGCGCGGTCAACGAGGGCCAGTCGCTGATCTCACCGTCGATGGCCTCGAAGCTGCTGACCGAGTTCGCGTCGATGATCAAGCGCGGCGACGAACGTCAGCAGCTGCCGACGCCGCGGCTGACCGATCGCGAGATGGAAGTGCTCAAGCTCGTCGCCAAGGGCCTCAACAACCGCGACATCGCCAAGGAACTCTTCATCAGCGAAAACACCGTGAAGAACCACATCCGAAACATCCTGGAGAAGCTGCAACTGCACTCGCGGATGGAAGCGGTCGTCTACGCCGTCCGCGAAAAGCTGCTCGAAATCACCTGATCAGCGCCAGCTCACGCGTGCGGTGCTCAACTGTGCAGTTGACCAGAATTCGTCGTCAGAAGTGCACACTCGATCTTGAGCATCGGCAGTAGCGCGACGGCTTGCGCCGAAATACCGAGCGCATCGCACGGGCTTCCATAGTGCCGCCCGGAGACGCTCTTCGACCTCACCCGCTGAGCGATGCCCTGGGATCACCGGCTCTTCTTGGTGGATGGTTGACACCCTTGTTCGCAAGAGCGCAGGGTGGCGGAACCGAACCTGGAGTCTCACGAGGAGGGCCGATGGAACACGCCAACGCGACCATGTACCGGCGAGTTATGGACGCATTTCAAGGGGGCGACATCGAATCGCTCAAGGATGCCCTGGCACCGGACGTCCGGTGGCACGAGGCCGGCAATCCGACTGTCATCGAGGGACGTGACGCCGTCCTGGCGCGGATGCCTGGGGGCGGTCCCCTTGAGGTGAAAGTCGAGTCGCACGAGGTGCTGGCCAATGATGAGCACGTCATCGCATTGTCGAGGGCGACGTTCACCAAGCCCGACGGAACAACGATCTCGTACCCGGCCGTCGATGTCCTGCACGTGAACGAGGGTGTGGTGACCGAGCGGTGGGCGTTCATGGACGCCTGCCCGTCGGACGTGACGTCGTTCTTCGAAACTCTCGGGTAGGGCGCGCGCAGCGACACCGCGGGTATCGAGGAGGTCGCCACCGCGATCCATGCGGTCAACGAGGGCCAGTCACCGATCTCGCCGTCGATGGCTGCCGACGCCGCGTCGTGCACGCCGTCCGCGAGAGCTCATCGAGATCCCCCGAGACGGCAGGGCGGTCCGCGGCGGCCCGTGCTCAGGTGGCCACCGCCTCATCCTCGGCGACGAGTTGGTCGAACTGCGCCTCGTCGAACGTCATTTCCTCCGGTGAGATGCCCCTGGCCCACAGCGGGCCGTGCATCATCAGCTGCAGCCGCATTCGCGTGAGATCGGCCGCTGAGTAAGGGGGCTCGTCCTCGAGCCACCAGCCGATGAGCGCAAGGTGCTCGCCGACCCACGACTGGACGATGAAGTCCAGAGGCATTCGCTCCTCGGCCCCGAGCGCCTTTTGCTGGGCTTCCACCAGCCCCTGGTAGGCGACCTGCAGCGCGGCCCGGAAATCGTGGATTGCCGCGCCGCCGGCCGCGCCGTGCAGCATGGCGAGGTACACCGATGGATAGGTCTGCGCGTGCCTGAACAGCGCATACACCGCAGCGCCGGCGTACACCCGAGAACCGATCGGAGCGACCGCAGAGGCGCGGGCTATCAGATCGGACGTCAACTCAGCGACCACATCGCAAAAGAGCTCGTCTTTGTCGGCATAGTGCGAGTAAAAGGTCGCCCGAGCGACGTCGGCGCGCTGGATGACCTGCTCCACGGTGATGTCGGCGTATTCGCTATCGCGCAGCAACTCGATCATGGCCACGTGCAAACTAGCGCGCGTCTTCCTGAGCCTGCGGTCCGGCCGACCAGGCACGCGTTGCGGGTGATCAGGTGTCATAGGTCACACCATACATGCTATTTACAACTATACAGCACGTTCAATACAGTGGTTTAGACCAGCTGGCCGCGGGGCCGCGGAACGGTCCCCACTTTGGAGAGTCATGCCGCTGATCACCGTTGCCCATCCGGCTGCTACGGATACCCAACTGCTGTTCGCCGGATTCGCCGTCCTGGTCTCAGCGCAACAACTGCTGTACGCGCGCTCTCGCCGTGACAAGACGGCAACGTGGTTGTGCTCCGCCACCGCCTCGATGGCGCTGGTGCTCACGTCGAATGTGGCAGTGCTGCGGTTGTCCGATCGCCGGCAATTCGAGACCGCCCTGTTCACTCGCGCCACTGCGCTGTCTTGCTTTGCGGTCGCGTCGATCTTCTTGTGCGCAGCGCTCTCTGACCGCCGACCACGACCGAGCATCGCCGCCGCAGCAATCGCGTTGGCGACGCTGCGAATAGTCCTCTGGCCGACGACGACCTGGATGTACCTGCATCGGCTCGCAGATGGGGGCCCGCTCTACGGGCCATTGCTGCCCCTACTGAGTCTCCCGCTGTTCGCCATCTGCTTCGGGTATCTCGTCGCGGTCGTCCTCAGGTCCGGCAACAACGTCGAGTTGGCGGCGCTGCTCATCAGCGCAGCGCCGACCCTGGCCGTCGTCGCGGCGAGTTTCCTCGTCACCGACCCCGG
>JBDSAK010000480.1:0-2728 GCA_039922195.1 Mycobacteriales bacterium | reverse complement strand
TGGGCCCGGTCATCTCCCCCGCCCACCTCACGCGGGTCACCGGCTTTTTGCAGCGCGCGCCGCAGCACGCGGAGTTCGTCACCGGCTCGGGCGCCGCGCTGGACGGCGCGGGCTCCTATCTCGCCCCGACCGTGATCGCGGGCCTGCGCCAGGATGACGAGCTCGTGCAGCGCGAGGTGTTCGGGCCGGTCGTGACGGTCCAGCGCTTCGACTCCGACGACGCGGCGATCGCCTGGGCCAACGGCGTCGACTACGGCCTCGCGGCCAGCGTTTGGACGCGCGATGTCGCACGTGCGATGAACGCCTCGCGGCGGCTGCGCTTCGGCACCGTCTGGGTCAACGACCACCTGCCGCTCGTCTCCGAGATGCCGCACGGCGGCTTCAAGCACTCCGGTTACGGCAAGGACCTGTCCGCGACCGCGCTGGACGAGTACTCCGAGCTCAAGCACGTCATGGTCAGCCTCACGTGAGGTCTGCTGTGAGCAGGACAAAGAGAAGCGGGCTCCAAGAAGGCCGCGCTCGCGATGGCCTACAAGACAACGACCAGTGCGGAACGCTGCACTCGTGAACAGCGGGCCCTGCTCGACAGGGGTCAGCGGGAGACCACGACGTTGTCCACCGCGGCCTCGACGAGGCTGGCGGTCGAGGCGTCGGCGGCCTCGATGACGACCTGCACCGTCTGGCCGTCGAACGCCGGCGGGATCGTGACCGAGGTCGACGCCCACGCGCCGTTGTCGTTGTCGGCCGCGCCGAGCTCCTGGAAGACCGTCGAAGTCCCCGCTGGGCCCGTGACCTTCACGCGCAGGAAGTCCGCGCTCGAGCTGTTGGTGCCGTGTGCCAGGTAGTACGAGAACGCGAGCGTGTAGCTCGTGCCGCCGGTCAGCGCGATCGCCGGCGAGGTGATCGTGGTCTGGCCGCCATCGACGTCGTAGGCGCCCGCCGAGCTTCCCGCGAGCCTGCCGCTGACGAGGTCGTTGAGGCCGCTGAAGGTCGTGCCGAGCTGCTTGGCGCCGTTGGAGGTCGTCGCGGCCGGGTCACCGCGCTCCCAGCGCCCCACTGTCGCGGTGTCCGCGGTGCTGACCGTCCAGCCCTTCGCGGTCTCGAAGTCGTCGGAGAAGATCGTCGTGCTCGGGATGCCGCAGTACTGCGTCTCCTTGCCGATCGCTCTGTACGGGCAGTCGGACTGCTCCAGCAGCCGCAGGACCGCCTCGCGGTTGCGCGAGGTCTGCGCGACGATCACCTCGTCGGGCGGATAGAAGCCCGGGTTGGAAGTCGTCGGGTACATCTCGAAGGTGTAGCCGAAGATCCCCTCGGCGCCCCACAGCCAGTCGTCGATCGCGCCGTCTGCGATGTAGAGGTCCGATGCCTGCTCGGGGGTGTAGCCGTTGGTGCCGGCCATGTTCTGCCCGAGCGCCGCGAACGTGTTGCGCTGGTCGGCGTTCAGCGTCGTGGTGGTGTCCGCGGTCGTGTAGCCGTACGGCCACAGCACGAGCTCGGAGTACGTGTGGAAGTCGATCCCGGTCTTGATCTGCTGCACCCCGCCGATACGTCGTGATTTCACGAAGTTGCTGACGACCGTCGTCTCAGACGCGGAGAAGAGTGCCGCGCCGCGGTAGGTCTCCGACGAGAAGGTCCCGCTCGAGCCGCCGCAGCAACCCCACTGGAAGCTCCAGTTGCGGTTCAGATCGGTCCCGATCGCCGTCGAACCGGCGTTCGGCTGGCGGTTCTTGCGCCACAGCGCGTAGGAGCCCGTCGCGACGTCGAACTCGGCGCCGTCGGGGTTGACCGTCGGCACGATCCAGATCTCGCGCGTGTCGACGACGTTCTTGACGCGCGCGTCGGTCGCGTACTTCGACGTCAGCTCGTTGAGCAGGTACATCGCCATCTCGACGGTCAGGTGCTCGCGCGCGTGCTGGTTGTGCGTGAACAGCACCTCGGGCTCTGCCTCGTCGGTTGCGACGTTGTCGGAGATCTTCAGCGCGTAGATGTTGCGGCCCTGATAGCTCGTGCCGATGACCTGGCGGCTGACGATCGACGGGTACGCGCCGGCGATCGCCAGGGTCTCGTCGACGACCTCCTGGTAGGTGTGGTAGCCGCTGTCGGCGGCGGGGAACGCTGCCGCGCGCGCGACCAGCCCGCCCTTCGCCTTCGCCGCCTTCGGTACGACGTGCCGCGTCACGGGGTAGCGCTGCAACGCGCGAAGCCTGCGCACGTCGGCCGCCGATGCGGTCACGACGACCGCGGCATGGTCGACCTCGACGATGGCCGCACCGGCCGCCGTGATCGCCGAGCGATCGAGCGACGTCCGCACGCCGTCGACGACGTACGCCCGCACCGCCGATCCCGGGTTCGTGGCGGCGACCGCAGGAGATGCGAAGACGCCGGTCCCCACCAGCGACAGCGCGATGAACAGCGCCCAGCGAGATCCTGCGGTCGTCATGACGGGGTCCTTTCCATAACGGCGTTCGGCGCGTCAGCGCGACGCTAACCGATGACGTTCGGCCCCGATAGGGCACAAACCCATCCATCGGTCCAGCGGTGGGGCAAAGGTCGAATCAGCCATCCGTCCAATCGCCTCAAGACACCCTCTTTGCGACCGGTGGGTTCGTCGAAGAGCATGGCGTGCGGATCTCAACCTTGCTTCCCGACGGACCACCCCGTCTTGGAACGCGGCGATCGTCAGCGACGGTCGCCCTCGACATCGGCCCCGACGCCATCGTCGTCCTGC
>JBDSAK010000479.1:0-10068 GCA_039922195.1 Mycobacteriales bacterium | reverse complement strand
TGCCCGAGGCGCAGGTCACGAGCATCGTCGCCCGGGCCGAGGGCAACGCGTTCTTCACCGAAGAGCTCGTCGCCGCGACTGATCTCGGTGACCGCGCATTGCCGACCGACCTCGCCGATCTGTTGCTCGTTCGGCTCGACCAGTTCGACGACTCCACCCGGCTCGTCGTCCGTGCGGCCGCCGTCGCTGGGCGCCGGGTGCCCCACGCGCTGCTCGCCCGCGTCGTCGGTATCGCCGGAGGCGATATCGACCGCGCCGTGCGTGACGCGGTGGAGGCCAACGTGCTCGTGCCGATCGGTGCCGAGGGGTACGGCTTCCGGCACGCCCTGCTGGCCGAGGCGGTCTACCACGACTTGCTTCCCGGCGAGCGGGTGCGGCTGCACGCGGCGTACGCCGACGCATTGAAGTCCTCCGACCTGGCCGCTACGGCCGCCGAACTCGCCCGGCATGCGCGGCTCGCGCACGACCTGCCGACGGCGACGACGGCGAGCATCCAGGCCGGCGACGCGGCGATGTCGCTCGCCGGCCCCGACGAAGCTGCGGCGCACTACGAGATGGCGCTCGAGATGTTGTCGGACCGCGCGTTGGCGCAGGCGCAGGACATCGACGTGGTCCGGCTGGCGGTCAAGGCGAGTGAGGCGGCGCTCGCTGCCGGCCACGTCTTCCGGGGCCTGGCTCTCGTGCAGGAACAGCTTCGCGCACTCCCGCCCGACGCACCGTCGATCGATCGTGCGCGGCTGCTGGTCGCGATCGCCAACGCCGCGGTGCTCAGTGACAGCGCCGTCGATCTGCTCGAGATCACGACCGAGGCACTCGAGTTGCTCCCCGAAAGTGACGACAGCCCATTGCGGGCAAAGGCCCTCAACGTGCACGCGCGCGCCCACATCGACCGCAACCGCGATGAGGACGCCGCGCGCTGGGCCAAGGAGGCCCTCAACGCCGCCTCCGCAATCGGCCGGCCCGACCTGCTCGCCGAGGCGCAGACGACGATGGCCCGCGCGCGCGAAAGAGCCGGAGATCCTGATGCTTCGAGGCTGAGCCTCGAACGCACGGTCGAGGAAGCCCGTGCGGCCGGCTCGTCCGCCGCCGAGTTGCGAGGGCTGTTCAGCCTCGGCGGGTTGCACTATGAACACGGACGTCTTGCCGAGGCTCTCAGCGTTTTCGAGACCGCGTGTCGCCGTGCCGCGGAGACCTGGCGGCCGTGGGCGCCGTACGGCGTCGACGCGCGGGTCATGGCCGCGATCGTGTCGTACGTCAGCGGCGATTGGGACACCGCCGCCGCTATCGTCGACGTGACAGGGGAGTCGCCCCCGCCGATGTCGGAGGCGGTCCTCGGGGCAGTCAGCATGGTCGTCGCGGCCGGTCGGGGCGACCTTCGTGGCCTGGACCTGCTTGGCGAACTCCGGCCCTGGTGGCCGCGTGAAGGTTTGACCGCCATCCACAGTGCGGGCGCCGCGATCGACCTCTACGGCGACAGCGGTGACCTCGAAGCCGCCATTGCCGTCTATGACGACCTCGTCGCAACCTTGCTCGAGCTGTGGCGCAATCCTGCCTTCCAAGCGCGTATCCGGATGAGTGCGCTCGTCCTCGGCCACCTGTGCGGGGCCGCCTCGCGGTCGGGCACCAACGAGCGGGCCGCACTGCTCGAGCGCGCCGAGAGATTCGTGGGCGACGCACGGCTGTCGGCCGAAGAGGGCACGGTTCGCGGCAGCCAGCGCGGACCCGAGGGTGAAGCCTGGCTGGCCCGCGTGGCCGCGGAGCACCTGCGGCTGCGCTGGCTGTGCGGCGTCGACGTACCGAGCGAGGACGAACTCATCGGTGCCTGGCAGACCGTCGTCGCACGATTCGAAGAGTTCGGCCACGTCTTCGAGACCGCCCGCTCGCAGACTCGCCTCGCTGCGGTGCTGCGCGCAGTCGGCCGTCCTGCCGAGTCGGCGGAGCTCGTGCACAAGGCGAGGAGCACCGCCGAGCGGTTGCGGGCGCAGCCGCTGCTCGCCGAGCTGCGCATCCTGGCCGGTCCGGGACACGTCGCCGAGGCGGTTGCGGTGACCAGGCACGGCGAGGGACTGACCGCCCGCGAAGCCGAAGTGCTGTTGCTCGTGGCGCAAGGGATGAGCAACCGGGAGATCGCCACGCAGCTCTACATCAGCGCCAAGACAGTGAGCGTGCACGTGTCCAACATCCTGGCGAAGCTCGGCGCCTCCGGCCGCACCGAGGCAGCGGCGATCGCTCGCCGACGTGGCCTGCTCGGTTCCGGCTGACGCAAGGGACGGCCGGTCAGGAAGTCGGCGCGTCCCTGGCCATTCGCGCGGCAAGCGGCTCGACGTAACGCAACATCGACCGCATGGCGAGGAAGGCGCGCAGGGCTTCGACGTGCTCGTCGCACGTCAACCAGACCTTTTCGCGGTCGGGAGTGTGAATCTTGGGGTTGTTCCACACGACCGCGTGCACGGCGCCGGCGCGGCAGCCCTTCGAGGAACAGCGCGGGACCTCGACCTCGTCGGTCACCACGGAAACGGCGCGTAGTCCTTGAGGAAGCAGCCGTAGACGTCCTCGCCCGCCTCCCCCCGCACGATCGGGTCGTAGACGCGCGCCGCGCCGTCGACGAGATCGAGCGGCGCGTGGAAACCCTCGTCGGCCAGCCGCGCCTTCGTCGGATGCGGCCGCTCGTCGGTGATCCAGCCGGTGTCGACACTGGTCATCAGGATGCCGTCACTGAGCATCTCGGCAGCGGACGTGCGGGTCAGCATGTTGAGAGCCGCCTTAGCCATGTTGGTGTGGGGGTGCCCCGGACCCTTGTAGCCGCGGCCGAACTGCCCTTCCATCGCGGACACGTTGACAACGTACTTGCGGCGAGCGGTCGCTGCGGCCAACGCCGGACGCAACCGGCTGACGAGGACAAACGGCGCGGTGACGTTGCACAGCTGCACCTCGAGCACCTCGAGTGCGTCGACCTCGTGGACCCTGCGTGTCCAGCTGTTGACCGCATCGAGGTCGGGCACCAGGCCGCCCGCGTCGATCGCGGTGCCCGCGGCGACACGGTCCAATGATGCCGCTCCACTCGTCAACGCGAGCGCGGTCAGCGCGTGGGCGCGCAGCGATTCGTCCGCCGCCGCACCGGCAAGCGCGGCGGGGATCGGCGCGTTCGAGTGCCCGAAGTTCAGAACCTCCGGCAGCGGGCCGGCGGGCAGCGGCGCCGCCTCCGCAGAGATCAGGGCCGCATAGGAGCCGGAGGTGCGGCGTACCGTCTGCGCGGCATTGTTGATGAGGATGTCGAGTGGTCCGGCGTCGCTGACCGAATCGGCGAGGGCGAGCACCTGCGCCGGGTCGCGCAGGTCGATGCCGACGATTCGCAGCCGGTCGATCCACTGGGCGCTGTCGTGCATCGACAGGAAGCGCCGCGTCGCGTCGGTCGGAAAACGGGTCGTGATCGTCGTGTGCGCGCCGTCGCGCAGCAGCCGCAGCGCGATGTACATGCCGATCTTGGCGCGGCCCCCGGTCAACAGGGCGCGCTTGCCGGTGAGATCGGTCCGCGCGGTGCGCTTCGCGTGACTCATCGCCGCACACGACTGGCAGAGCTGGTGGTAGAACGCATCTACTTGCGTATAGCGCTCCTTGCAGATGTAGCACGGGCGTGCGCGCTGCAGCAGCCCGACCGTCGGCCGCTCGCTCGACGCGGTGAGGATCACGCCGCGCGTTTCGTCGTCGATGCGGTCGGGCGCACCCGTGGCCGTCGCCGCAACCACGTCACGATCGGCCGCGGAGATGGCGTCCCGCCGCGCCTTGCGCCGGCCGAGCTTGACGTCCTTGTACAGGCGCGAGGTCGCCCGCCGCAGCAAGAGGACGTGCGGGTGGTCGACGGGCAGCTCTTCGCTCTCCGCGAGCACCTCGAGGCAGGTCTCGAGCCGCCGGGCGTCGATGCCGTCAAGCGCGGCGTCATGCGCCTGGTCGATGTCGAACGTTGTCATGCCTGCGGCCTCGTCGAATCCCTGTGTGTGCGGCGCGTCTGTGTGCAAACTGTACGCGGCGCGCCGTGTGAAGCCCGCCTTTGCCGCTACCGAGGGAGACCGACATGGGCCTGTTCGACAAGATCAAGGACGCCGCGGAGAAGGCCATCGACGAGCACCCCGACCAGCTTGCCGGCGCGGTCGACAAGGCAACCGACTTTGTGGACGACAAGACCGGCGGCAAGCACCACGACAGGCTGGAGCAGGCCGACGACAAGGCGCGAGCCTTCGTGGAGGAACGCAGCGTGGACGAAGGCAGCGCGGACGAGCGCAGCGTCGAGGAACCACACACGCCCGGGAGCTAGCGCTTTCGGCCGGCGCCGCCGCTCCGGCAGACTGTCCCGATGTCCACCGTCGTCGCCCGCGGGATCACCGCGTCGTACGCCGCCGCACCGGTTCTGTACGGCGTGGACGTCCTCGCGGGTCCCGGCAGCCGGCTCGGGCTCGTCGGCCCCAACGGCGCGGGCAAGACCACGCTGCTGCGCATCCTCGCCGGAGAGACCAGGCCCGACGCGGGTTCGGTCTCGGTCACCGGCACCATCGGCTACCAGCCGCAGGAGCGAGACCGCCGCGCCGGCGAGACGCTTGTGCAGTACCTCGGGCGACGCACGGGCGTTGCGGCCGCCGAGACGACGATGCACGCAGCAGCCGAAGCTCTCGGCGACGGCAGCGACGCCGCCGGCGACACCTACTCGACGGCACTCGACCACTGGATGGCGCTCGGCGGAGCGGACCTCGACGTCCGGGCGCTCGAGGTCTGCGCCGACCTCGGCCTGGACGAGCGACTGCTTGCCGTGGAGACGGTGGGCCTGTCCGGCGGCCAGATGGCCCGGGCCGCGCTGGCGGCAATCCTGCTCAGCCGCTTCGACATCCTGCTGCTCGACGAACCGACCAACGACCTCGATCACGACGGGCTCGCCCGGCTCGAGTCGTTCGTGCTCGGCCTGCGCGGCGGGCTCATCGTCGTCAGCCACGACCGGGAGTTCCTCGCGCGCACGATAACGGCGGTCCTCGAACTCGATCCCTACAACAAGACGTCGCGGACGTTCGCCGGCGGCTGGGCCGCCTACCTCCAGGAGCGGGCCGTCGCCCGGCAGCGCGCCCGCGAGCAGTACGAGGAGTACGCCGACCGGCATGACTCCCTGCGCGCGCAGGTCCAGGCGACCCGAGAGATGTCGGTGCGGGGCGCCCTCCGCGCGAAGAACCGGGCACCCGACGGAGACAAGCTCGGTCGCAGCGCGCGGATCGAGGGCGCCACATCTGCTGCGGGCAAGGTTCGCTCACTCGAGACCAGGCTTGGCCGCCTCGAGGGGGAGGGCATCGAAGAGCCGCGGAAGGAGTGGCAACTGCGACTGGAACTTCCTGCGGCACCACGGTCCGGCAGCATCGTCGCGACGCTCCGGGGTGCCGTCGTACGCCGCGGCGGCTTCACCCTCGGGCCGGTCGACCTGGACATCGGCTGGGCCGATCGCATCGCCCTCGTCGGCCCGAACGGCAGCGGCAAAACCACGCTGCTGCAGGCGATTCTGGGCCGCAGCCCGCTCGAGTCCGGTACCGCGTCGCTCGGCTCGGGGGTGGTCGTCGGCGAGCTCGATCAGGCGCGCGGGACGTTCGACGGCGCTGCCGGAGTCGTCGACGTACTCACCGCCGCCGGCGGTTTGACCTCCGAAGAGGCACGGACGTTGCTCGCGAAGTTCGGGCTGAAGGCCGTGCACGTCGACCGGGCCGCTTCATCCCTGTCGCCGGGGGAGCGCACGCGTGCCGCACTCGCGCTGTTGCAGGCTCGCGGCACCAACTGCCTCATCCTCGACGAGCCCACCAACCACCTCGATCTGCCCGCGATCGAGCAACTGGAGGAAGCCCTGCAGCACTACGCGGGCACCGTTGTCCTCGTCACGCACGACCGCCGGCTGCAGGAAGCCGTCCCGATGACGCGCAGGTTCGTCGTCGATGGCGGACGGGTCCGCGAAGAGCCGGTCTGACCCGCCCTGTAGCGTGATCCGCATGTGTGGACGCTATGCAGCCGCGAAAGCGATCGACGCCGTCGCGGGGCACTTCGGGGCTGATGGCATCGACTATCAGCTGACGCCGCCGGGCTACAACGTCGCGCCGACCGACCGGGTGCCGGTCGTCGTGCAATGGGACGGCTCGCGGTCCGTGGTCGGGATGCGCTGGGGTCTCGTGCCCTCGTGGGCACCCGACCCGTCCGTCGGTTCGCGCATGATCAACGCGCGGGTCGAGACGCTCGCCGACAAGCCCGCCTTCCGTACGCCGCTCGCTCAACGCCGCGCGATCATGCCGGCCGATGCCTACTACGAGTGGTACACCCGGCCCGGTACGGCGAAGCAGCCGCACGCGATCCGGCGTGCCGACGGCGAAATGTTGGCCTTCGCCGCATTGTGGGAGCGGTGGCGCACGGCCGCCGGCGAAGAGCTGTTGTCGTGCACCGTGGTGACGACTGCGTCGGCGGGGTCGGTCGCCTACTTGCACGACCGGATGCCTGTCGTTCTGCCGCGAGACCTGTGGGACGACTGGCTCGATCCGCAGGCGTGCGATCGGGCTGACGCGGTGGCCTTGTTGCACGCGGCCGGCGTACCGGAGCTGGTCGCGCATCCGGTGAGCACGCGGGTCAACAACGTCCGGTCGGAGGGCGCGGACCTGCTCGACGAGGCAGCGCCGGCGCCCACGGCTGACCAGCTCGATCTGTTCGGCTAGAGCACAGGAGGGATCGGCCCGGCTCAGTCGGTCCGGCGCAACTCCGCACGCTCACCTGCGGCGTGGTCACGGTCCTCGCCAGCCCTCATGCGGTCCACCGCCGAGCGCTCGCGATCGTGCGCGGCGGATCGCGCTCGCGCATCCAGACTTCCCGCTCCCCGGACCCGCTCGTTGGCACGCTCGTCACGTGCCCGCGCTGCCGCATCCCGGCGCTCGGTCGCCCTGTCGCGCGGATCCGCAGCCACGAGTAGTGCATCGACAGACGCGTTGTCGGACACGTCGCCTCCCGGTAGTTCCGCGAACTGGCGGGGGAGTACCCGGGCGCCCGGATTCTCATGCCTGACTGCCTAATGCAGGCAACAGATTCGTGCCCGTCCGGCGTACGCTGGCGGCCGTCTTGCGGAGGATGTGACACGACGATGCTCGAGGTCGGTGAGCGCGCACCGGATTTCGTCCTGCCGTCAGCGGACGGCACGCCCACCCGCTTCTACGGGCAAGCCGGCGGGCGGCCGACCGCCATTGTCCTCGCGCCGGCGGACTCCTCGGCCGGCCGCGATTTGTCAGCGGCAATCGCCGCACGCGGCGACCTCGCCGTCTACTGGATAGCCGACGGCGCGGCGTCCATACCGGAGGGTGCCGCAGGTTTCGTTGACGCCGGCGGCGCGGTCAGCGCGCGGTACGGCGGCGGGGCAGCTGTCGTCTGTCTCGACGCGAACTTGCGGGTGACGGCCACGGCGTCGGCCCTGGACGTCGTCGCCGTCGTCGCCGAACTCGATCGTGCTGCCTACGCGGATGCGGGCGTGCGGATCGAGAGCCAGGCGCCGATGCTCATGATCCCGCGGGTTCTTGACGCAACGCTGTGCGATGAGCTCATTGCGCAGTGCCGGAGCGCATCGGTCGAGACCGGCGTCGAGCAGACCGCCGGAACCACCCGGCAGGCTGCGCTCGATGCGACGTACAAGAGGCGGCGCGACCTGACCGTCACCGCGGGAGAGCAGCTGCAAGCGCTCTCAGCGGCTGTCGGCCGCCGCGTCCTGCCGGAGGTGCAGCGCGCTTTTGCGTTCCGCGCGACGCGCTTCGAAGGGTTCAAGGTCGCGTGGTACGACGAGTCGGCGCGCGGCTTCTTTGCCCCCCATCGCGACAACCTCACCCCCGCCACGGCACACCGGGTGTTCGGCCTGTCGATCAATCTCAACGACGACTACACCGGCGGGGAGTTGGCGTTCCCCGAGTACGGCGACCAGCGATATCGCGCGCCGAGGGGGGCGGCGATGGTGTTCTCCTGCGACCTGCTGCATGCCGTGCGTCCGGTCGAAGAGGGCGCCCGCTTCGTGCTCCTGTCGTTCCTGTACGCAGAGCGGTAACCGGGTGACTACGCAGCGGAGTAGTCGCAGATAACACCGCATTGTTACTGGCAGAACGGTTGACCCCCGCAGGTGCGCGACGTACCTTCCGTAGGCCGTGAGAGCGCTCTCTCGACCTCTCCGGTAACAGGTTCCTCACGCGACACAAGGAGCAACACGTGACACGGACTCGTCTTGGCAAGACCCTGATTACCGGGGCGGTAGCGGCCACCGCGATGCTCGCGACCTCGCCCGCGCAGGCGGTGATTCCGGACGGCACGCAGTTCTACGTCGGCAAGCCCAACCACGGCGCGGTCGCGCAGATCGCCGCGCTGACGGCTGCCGGTCGCAAGACCGAAGCAGCTCAGATTCGCAGCATCATCAAAACCCCCACCGCAATCTGGGTGGAGAGCGGCTCACCGAAGGAAGCCGAGCAGCAGGTCCGCCAGATCACGCTACAGGCGACCGACAAGGGCACTGTTCCGGTGCTCGTGCTGTACAACATCCCGTTCCGCGACTGTGCGCAGTACTCGGCCGGCGGCGCCACGACGATGGCGGAGTACAACGCCTGGATCGACGGCATCGTCCGAGGCATCGGCAACCGCAAGGCCGTGATCGCTGTTGAGCCGGACGGCCTGGGCATCATTCCGTTCTATGTCAGCCTCGACGAGCAGACGAAGACCGACCCGCAGACGGAGTGGTGCCGACCCGCTGACGCCGACCCCGCGACCGCGGCGAACGAGCGTTTCGCGATGCTCAACCACGCCGTCGACGGACTGACCGCGCTGCCCAACACCAGCGTCTACCTCGACGGCACGCACAACGGGTGGCTCAACGTCGGCGACGTCTCACAGCGGCTCGTACGCGCCGGCGTCGACAAGGCGGACGGCTTCTTCCTGAACGCCTCCAACTACAACTACACGTCGAACCTCGTGTCCTACGGCACGTGGGTCTCGTCGTGCATCGAGTGGGCGACCGACCTGGGCGGCTCGTTCGCCGGCTGCCCCAACCAGTACTGGAATGGCGGTCCGTCGACCGGGTGGAACGGCACCGCTCTCGACCCGTACGGGGTGTGGACCGAGGGCAATGCCACACTCAGCCTGAACACCCAGGGGCTCAACGAGCGGTACGCCGGCATGCTGAACGGCGCGACGCTGGAAGAGCACTTCATCATCGACACGAGCCGCAACGGTCAGGGCCCCTGGGCACCGACGACCGCCGACTTCGTCATGCCGACCCCGTCGCCGACCCCTGGCGACCTGGAGAACTGGTGCAACCCGCCGCACCGCGGGATCGGCCTCTTGCCCACCACCCAGACGGGCAACGACCTGGTTGACGCGTACGTGTGGATCAAGGTGCCGGGCGAGTCGGACGGCTCCTGCCGTCGTGGCTACGGCGACTTGCTCGGCGGCGTAGACCCCGCGTGGGGGATCGTCGACCCGGGAGCCGGGCAGTGGTTCGACGCGCAGGCCCTCGAGTTGGCGGCACTGGCCAACCCGCCGCTGACCACCACGAAGTAGAACAAGCAGTAGAGGAAGTACCTGCCGAGCGTGCGCCCCGCGGCGCCGCCCGGGTGTTGCGCAATCGTGATCGACATGCCCGCCCCTTGGCCTTGCGAAAGGCCAGGGGGCGGGCTACTAACGACATAAGGCGTAATTCGGCCACCGACATGGACGCCGGTGGTCCGGCATTCAACGAAAGGCAACACCACATGACACGAGGCTTCAGCAAGACAACACGGACGCTTGTCGCCGCGACCGCCGCCCTGGCACTCACGGCAATGGCGTGCGGCAAGGACAAGGACGACCCCAAGCCGGGAGCCAGCGGCACCAGCGCCGCCGGTAGCGCCACCAGCGCAGCCGCCACCAGCGCAGCCGCGAGCGGCGCGTCCAGCGGTGCCACTCCTGCGGTCGCCGAGGGCGACGTGTGCGAAGAGTTGAAGCAGTTCGGGGACATCAAAGGCAAGAACATCTCGCTCTACACCTCCATCCTCGCGCCCGAGG
>JBDSAK010000478.1:0-3873 GCA_039922195.1 Mycobacteriales bacterium | reverse complement strand
ACTTCTTGTCGATGACGACATTGCGGCCACGCGGGCCGAGCGTCACCTTGACGGCGTCGGCGAGCGCGTTGACGCCCCGCTCGAGCGCCCGGCGGGCGTCCTCGTCGAAGGACAGGATCTTGGCCATGCTGGTCCTCTCTCAAGCCGAACGCCCCGGCTCGCCGCTTGGTGATGGCGTGCTGGGGCGGTCGGCGTACGACTTGCGTGTGGATCGTGCAGTTACTTGACGATGACCGCGAGCACGTCGCGGGAGCTGAGGATGAGGTAGTCCTCGTTGCCGAACTTGATCTCGGTGCCGCCGTACTTGCTGTAGATGACGGTGTCACCCTCGGCGATGTCGAGCGGGAGCCGGTTGCCGTTCTCGAAGCGGCCGGGGCCGACCGCGATGACGGTGCCTTCCTGCGGCTTCTCCTTGGCGGTGTCCGGGATGACCAGACCGGATGCCGTGGTGGTCTCGGCCTCGTTGGCCTGGACGACGATGCGGTCTTCGAGCGGCTTGATGTTCACCTTGGTGGCGGTCGCCATGTGCGGACCTCCCCCTTCTGACTCACAGTGCGGAGTGGGCTTGTCTGGTAGCGGCCGGCCTGCCGTCGCGGGGTCAGGGACGGTCGCTGCTGGTTAGCACTCTAGAGCGGTGAGTGCCAGCTAAGCAACCCACCCCCCAAACCGCGAAATGACTTCTGACCGTCATCCGCCCACGCTCACGGGCGGCTGCGGACGCGAGCGATCGGTCATTTCACTCCGCCCATCATCCACAATCTGCGACCGGGGCCGCACGCAGCCCGGGCCTGGGCCAGCGTGAACCCATGACTGATGACCAGCGGTACGCCGACCTGCTCGAGCAGGCGCGCGGTTTCGGTGGCTATGTCTCGCTTGGGCAGGCGACCGCAGCGGGTCTGTCGGAGTCGGAGGTCGCGACCCTCGTCCGTCGCGGAGACTGGCTGCACGTCGGACCCGGGCTGCGCCGTGTCGTCGACTACGCGAGTGACGATGGCTGGCGAGATCGCGTGCGCGCAGCGCTGCTGAGTGCGGGCCCCGGTGCGGTCGCGGCCGGGCATACGGCCGCCGCGCTGCAAGGCGTCGTCGGTTCGCCGCCGGGGGCGCGCATCTGGCTGGCCGTGCCGCCGGACCGCCACCCCGAGCACCGCGCGGGTATTCGCCTGCTGCGCTCGCCTGTCCCCGCCGCCGACGTTGTCGAGGTCGATGGCATACCGGTCACGGCACCGCTGCGCGCCGTACTCGACAGCGCGCGGTACGCCGACCATCTCGCCGCGGTGTGCCTGTTCGAGTCAGCGATCCGCCAGGATCTATTCGAGTTCGGCGCCGTACTCGCGGCCGCCAACGCGCTGCACGGCAAGCGCGGCTCCATCGCCGTACGCAAGGCATTCCGACGCATCGATCTGCGCAGCGAATCACCGCTGGAGACCAGGGCGCGGCTCCTGCTGGTCGACGCGGGGTTCCGGTATCCGCGGCTGCAGGTGCAGGTCGCGCCGGGAGATGCCCGCCGCATCGACCTCGCCTATCTGGCGCCCCGGCAGCACGCGTACCGCGGGCTGGCCATCGAGATCGACGGGCGTGAGGTGCACGCGCGCGAGGACGCCTTCCATAGCGATCCGGTACGCCAAACGGCGCTGGAGGAAGCCGACTGGCTGGTGCGCCGCTTCACGAGCCGTCACCTCTCGGATCCGGCGTACGTCTGCCAAACCGTCCGGCGCGCCCTCGCCCGCGCCGGCTGCTGAGCGAACTGACCGATCCCGTCGACGTTTTGGGACTTCTGAGCGTGGCGATTTCACGGTCATAAGTCATTTCGCGCAATTGAGGGTGGGTGGGTCTCGTGTCAGCTGACCTGGGTGAAGTGCCACACGTGCGGCTCGCCGACGACCGCGTCGCCGAACGCGGCCGCCTCAGCCCGGCTGTCCGTGCGCCAGTCCGGGCCGGCGTACACCGCCAGCGCAGTCTCGTCGGCGAAGTGCGAGATGACCACCGCTCGTAGCGGCCCGTCGTACGACGCATAGACCTCGCATCCCAGCGGCAGGAGGTCGGCGTCGGGACGCCGGTCGTACGCGATCCGCGCCTCCCACATGCGCGTGATCACGAGCTCACCAGCGACAGCCCGGGATCCGCGGGCAGGTCCAGCGAGGAGACGATGCCCCGCGCGAACAACTCCGCGCCGAGTACGGCGACCATCGCCCCGTTGTCGGTGCACAACCCGGGGCGGGGAATGCGCACGCGGACGCCGACCGCGTCGGCACGCGACGCGGCGACCGCACGCAGCCGGGAGTTGGCGGCGACCCCGCCGCCGATGAGCAGATCATCGACCCCATGCGCGCGGCAGGCTGCCAGCGCCTTTCCGACGAGCACGTCGACGACGGCTTCCTGAAACGACGCGGCCACGTCATCGACGGGCACGGGCTCCCCGGCCCGCTGCCGGGCTTCGACCCAACGGGCGACCGAGGTCTTCAGGCCGGAGAACGAGAAGTCGAGCGATCCGTCCTGCATCCCGCGGGGGAAGCTGATGGCGTCTCGCACGCCCGATCGCGCTGCCTTGTCGATGTGCGGGCCGCCGGGAAACGGCAGCCCGAGCAGGCGAGCGACCTTGTCGAACGCCTCTCCCGCTGCGTCGTCCACGGTCGCGCCGAGCGGCTGCACAGCGTCAAGCGACGGCACCAGCAGGATCGAGCTGTGTCCCCCCGAGACGAGCAACGCGATGCAGGGCGTCGGCAGCGGGCCGTGCTCCAGCGTGTCGACGGCAACATGCGCGGCCAGGTGGTTGACACCGATCAGCGGTACGCCGAGCGCCATCGAATAGGCCTTCGCGGCGGCCACTCCGACCAGCAACGCGCCGGCGAGCCCAGGCCCTGACGTCACAGCGATCGCGTCGATGTCGCGCAACGACACCCCTGCGGTCTCGAGTGCGCGAGTCATCGTCGGCACCATTGCGTCAAGGTGCGCCCGCGAGGCCACTTCCGGTACGACGCCCCCGAAGCGGGCATGCAGCTCCACCGATGAAGCGATGGTATCGGCGAGCAGCGTCGTTCCCCGGACGATGCCGATCCCGGTTTCGTCGCAGGAGGTCTCGATGCCCAGCACCAACGGAGCGGAAGTGGTCACGCGCGAAACCCTACGACGATCGGGGTCGATTCCTACGGCAGCGTCGTCGGCCGGTCCGCTGCGCCGACGATGTGGCTGCTCCGGAGGAATTCCTTCGCGGCCGGCGCGGGAAGGGGGCGTGCGAACAAGTAGCCCTGCCCGTACCTGCAGCCGAGGTCCTGCAGAATGCGCTCCTGCGACTGGTTCTCGACGCCTTCGGCGATGACCTGCATATCGAGGTTGTGGCCCATCATGATGATGGTTCGCACCAGTTCGCTGCTCTTGCGGTCTGTCTCCAGGCGCGCGACGAACGACTGGTCGATCTTCAACGCCTCGATCGGAAACCGGTGCAGCGCGTCGAGCGACGAGTAGCCCGTACCGAAATCGTCGACGTGCAGATGGAATCCCTTACGCCGCAGGTCTGTCAGCATCTTCAGGGCCACTTCAGGGTTGTGCATGATGACACCCTCGGTGATCTCGAGGTTGAGCCATTCCGGGGAGCCGCCCACTGCGTCAAGTGCGGCGCCCAGGTGCGCCTGAAAATCCGCGTGCCAGAACTCGCGATTGGACACATTGACGCTCACTCGCAGGTCGCCCAGTGCCAGTCCTTCGGCGCCCCACGACGCCAACTGGGTGCACACTCCTTCGACGATGAGCCGGCCCAGCCGGACGATGAGCCCGGTCTCCTCGGCTACCGGCAGAAACGCCCCCGGCGGGATCAGCCCGCGTTCGGGATGCCGCCAGCGGACGAGCGACTCCAATGCGTTGAGCCGCCGGCTGCCC
>JBDSAK010000477.1:0-6312 GCA_039922195.1 Mycobacteriales bacterium | reverse complement strand
AGCGCAAATCACCGAGTCCCTCGCGGCGGACCGGCTTGGCGCCGAGGCCGAGCAGCCGATCCTCGATCGAGTCGACGACCGCCTTGACGAGTCGCTCGTTCGGAGCGGAGACGATGACGAAGCAGTCGGTGATGACGAGTTGCTCGCTGACGTCGAGAACGACGATGTCGCGAGCCTGCTTGTCTGCGGCGGCCTGCGCAGCGGCGAGAGAAAGTTCGATCGATCGCGGTGATGCACTCACAGGCAACAAGTCCTTGCGTGACGTCTCATCCGGCGCGGCCGTCGTACCGGAGCCCCTCTAGGGTCCCACACTCGCTGCCGCAGGTAGCTCCGCGTAGTCGGCCCCCACGTTGATGATCACGTCGGCGACCGACTGTTCGGTGTCGGAGATCTTTACGGCGTCGCCGGTGAGTCCGAGCGCGGCGGCGGCCGCGTCGCCCGCACCGACCGCCTCGTCCGCCTCCGCGAAGATCAGGACTTCGGTGGTCTTGTAGTCGAAGGTGTCGGCGTTTCCGGTTTGTACGACGGCGAATCCTGCCGCGTTGAGGCGGCGCGTGACGCTCTGACCGATACCCGCAGTGCCGACACCGTTGCGCACGACCACCCTGTTGTTGGGGCGAAAGGCGTTGTCGGGGACCGACGCCGTCAGGTCGGGAGCGATCATCGCGGCGAGCTTGTCGGTGTCCAGGCGGGTTGTCTCCTCGTCGATACCGACATCCACGTCGGCCACCGGAACGACCTTGTAGGTCAGCTTCTTGTCCAGACGTGCCTCGTCGAGCGCTCGCAATGCGTCGGCGACGGTGTGCGGCGCAGGGCCGGCCGCCGACTGCCCGGCGGGTAGCAGCGCTGAGATCTCGCCCGTTGTCTTCGGCAACTTTTCGAGCAGGCCGAGCAAGACGACTTGCAGGCGCATGAGGCGTGCCAACTCCGGGGCGTTATCGGCGGCGTAGGTCGCAAACGCAGCCGCAGCCGGGCCATTGAGCACCTGCTGCCCCGACCGCAAGGCGATGCCGGATGACTCGGTGCCGCCGGGAAGGTCGATGTCGACGGCGACGTCGATTCCACCAACCGAGTCGACGAGCTGTGCCAGCTCCCCTGGCGTCAGCGTCCAGGTCCTGTCGATGATGAGCCCGAGCTGGTTGGCGAGGGTGTCCTGGGAAAGCTGCGGCCCGCCGAGTGCGTGGGCCTCGCCGAACGCCGCCGTGCCGTGACCCGGGACCTGACTCAGCATGAGGGCGGGGACGAGGACCAGGGACGCGGCATCGGTCTTCGAGTCGGTTGCCAGCAGCACGGCCACGGTGGCGCCCTCGCCCGGCGAGGCGATCTGCAGGAGCAACGTGCGCTGAGACCGCGTGTCGGCAGCGGATTTCGTCGTGCCGTCGACGCCACCCGGACGGAGGACGAAGTACGCTGCCGCGCCGGCCAGCAGCGCTGCGAGCAGGACCAGCGCGAGTACGACCTGGCCGCGCTTACGCCGGCGGCCCACTCGTTGTTGCCGGCGCGCCGTCCGCGCAGGTTCGCGGCGCAGCGGCTCGATCACGGGCATCCGGACCGGCTCCGCCGGTACAGCCGGAATGGCGCTCTCCCGACGGGCCGCGCGGCGCGAACGCCGCGGCTGGTGTCGTTCGCTGCGACTGCCCGGCCGTGGTGTTTCGGTCATGCGTGCGCTGCCTCTGCCTCTTTCGGGCCGACGTACAGCCGATGCTTCTCGATGTACCGACCGACGCCGTCGGGCACCAGGTAGCGGATGGGCGCACCTCGGGCGGTGCGGGCGCGACAGTCCGACGACGAGATCGCGAGGGCCGGGATCTCGACCGTGCTGACCGCTCCCGCGGGAAAGGCCGCGTCGGACATCAGATACCCGGGCCGGGTCGCCCCGACGAAGTGGGCAAGCTCGAACAGCTTGTCTGCGGAGCGCCAGCTGAGCATCTCCATCAGCGCGTCCGCTCCGGTGATGAAGAACAGCTCGGTGTCGGGGCCGCGCCGTGTCCGCAGGTCACGCAGTGTGTCGATCGTGTACGTCGTACCGCCGCGATCCATGTCGATCCGGCTGACAGTGAAGCGCGGATCGCTTGCTGTAGCGATGACCGTCATCAGGTAGCGGTCCTCGGCCGGCGACACGTCCGGACCGTGCTTGAAAGCGGGCGTGCAGGTAGGGACGAACACGACCTCGTCGAGGTGGAAAAGGCTGGCGACCTCACTCGCGCAGACGAGGTGCCCGTGGTGGATCGGATCGAACGTTCCGCCCATCACGCCGAGGCGAGTGGTCATTCGCGGCCGGTCATTCGCGAATGTGCCCGTCGCCGGTGACGACGTACTTGGTCGACGTGAGCTCGGGCAGGCCCATCGGTCCCCGCGCGTGCAGCTTCTGCGTCGAGATGCCGATCTCGGCGCCGAAGCCGAACTCGCTGCCGTCGGTGAAGCGCGTGGACGCGTTGACCATGACTGCCGCCGAGTCGACAGCGGCGGTGAAACGGCGCGCTGCCGCTTGGTCGCGGGTGATGATCGCCTCGGTATGGCCGCTGCTCCACGTGCGGATGTGATCGACCGCGGCATCCAGCGACGGCACGACAGCGACCGCGATGTCGAGGTCGAGATACTCGCGCTCCCAGTCGTCTGCTGTTGCGGCGATGACATCGCGGGAGTACGACGCCACGGCGTTGTCTCCGTGGACTGTGACGCCCGCACTCTTGAGCGCCGCGAGAATGCGCGGCAGGAATTCGCCGGCGACATCGACGTGCACGAGCAGGCTTTCGGCCGCGTTGCATACGGCCGGCCGTGACGTCTTCGCATTGATGACGATGCGCTCGGCGATGTCGAGATCTGCCGAGGCGTCGACGTACACATGGCAGTTGCCCACGCCGGTCTCGATCACCGGGACCGTCGATTCCTCGACGACCGCCTTGATGAGGCCGGCACCTCCTCGGGGGATGAGTACGTCGACCAGCCCGCGCAGGCGCATCATCGCCTTGACCGAGTCGTGGTCGACGCCCGGGACAAGCGCAATCGAGTCGGCCGGCAGGCCGGCGGCGACACCGGCGTTCGCGATGACGTCGACGAGCACCTCGTTGCTGCGGACGGCTGATGCCGATCCGCGCAGCAGCGCCGCATTGCCGCTCTTGATGCAGAGCGCCGCCGCATCGACGGTCACGTTGGGACGGGCTTCGTAGATCATCCCGACAACGCCGAGCGGCACGCGGATCTGCCGCAACTCCAGGCCGTTCGGCAGCGTCGATCCGCGGACGACCTCGCCAACGGGGTCAGGAAGCGCGACGACGTCCCGCAGGCCGGCAGACATCTGGGCGATGCGGGCGGGGGTCAGCGCGAGCCGGTCGATGACGGCGGCGGCGACGCCATCCGCTTGCGCGCGTGCGACGTCCTCGGCGTTCGCCGCGAGGATCGCGTCGTGGCCGGCGTCGAGCGCGTCCGCCATCGCCGCAAGGGCGGCGTCCTTCGTGCTCCGCGGCAGGAGCGCAAGCTGGGCTGCGGCAGCCTTGGACCGGCGCGCGACGTCAGCAACTTCGGTGCCGCTCATGGGGACCTCCTGAGGTTCCGCTCAAGAGTACCGATCAGCGGTCGCGCAACGGCTTCGGCCCTCGCGGCTCCGATGATCAATCTGTCGAAGTCATTGCTGGAATCCCCGCGGGTCGCCAGCGGAAGCCTCGACACGCTGATCAACTTCGCCGAGGCGGCGTCAGCGGCGTTTGCGGTGCCTAGGGATCGTATCGGCGTCGCTGTTCGGATAGTCCCGCAGGTCGATCATCCTCGGTCCGACACTGGGCCGCGTCACCGGGGGCCCGTCAGTCTCGGTTCCTTCCGGCAGTCCGGTCAGATCGATGACCACCGGCGCTTCCGCCGTCTCCGTGGCGGCATCCTCAACACGCGCGAACGGCGGCACCTCGATGTACACGGCGGGTTCGACGTCGGCCGGCGCGGGTTCCGGATCGGGTTGAGTCTCGGGGCGAGCGAGTTCTCCAGGTGCGAAGCGCTGTGTCCGGCGACGGGCGCGGCGGCCCCCGGCGGCCTCGGCAAGCGGGAACGCGAGGTCCCCGATCAGGGCCAGACAGGTCAGGAACAACATCAGCAGAGCGATACCACCGAGCTGGAGAGCGCCTCCGGAATTGCGATCCTCGCCGCTCGCCTGCTGGCTCAACGCGGCATTGGCTGACGGCGATGCTGCTGCGACAACGGACGACGCAACTTTGCCTGCAGGCGCTGCTGCCGTCTGGGCAGCCGTCGCGGCAGCCGTAGGGGCAGCCGTCGCGGCCGGCATGACAACCCTCGCCTCGGTGCGAGTCCCCGCGAACTCCGCGACGATGTCGACGGGTCCGGTCGTGGCATGAACGAAATCGAGGCGGTACTGCGCAGCCAAATCCACCGTTACCGCATCGAGCAACGTCAGCAAGCCGGCGCCGGTGGTCCACTGGCCGGAAGTGCCGCCGGAGCTCTCGGCGGCTACGGCTGCGGCGCTGCCCGAGACACCAGGCGGTGTGACGGCGTAGACCAGCGGCCCGCCCGGCGCAGCGCGGACGTCCGGGCCGGGGCTACTCGTCCGCGCGGACAGCAACACCACGACAGAACGCTCACCGGGTCGGCCACCGGCACCGGCGATGACATCCGACAGCGCACCGTCGGTCGCAGAATGCTCCTGGGCGCGGATGTCACGGAGTGCAGCGAGGCTTTCGGCACGTTCGGTAGTCGGCCGCGGCGCGGCAGATTCGTCGAGTGCCCGTACGGCGACTGCCAGATCAGCCGGCAGGTGCACGAGGAAGTCGGCAACCGCCCCCTTCACGACGGTCAGGACGATGGCGTCGGCGGCCGGCACGTCCAGAACGACCGTCAGCCGGGTGGTAGCGGCCCCCAGCTTGGTGACCCGCACGGGCGTGACCACACCGTCGGCCCGCACCGAGAACGCCCCCGCGGGCACCGTCCGGCCGGACAGTACCGGCGGAAGCGAGACAACCGCGCTCACCAGGTTGCCGCTGCGCGCAATGGAAACCGTGCGCAACGGATACGAGGCAGCGAGGGCGGCGCCGTGAACCGTTGCGGCCCCTGCCGCGATGGCCACCGATCCGGCAACGACGAACGCGGGCACTCGCGCTGACGTCATGCCGGCATCGCCCGCACGACGACATTGTCGCGGTACGAACGCGCCACCCGGTCAAACTGTCCGCCGCACGTGACCAGCACCAGTTCGTCCGGGCCGGCCACATCGAAGACCTTGGTGCGGCCGATGGCATCCTTGGCCACCTGCGTCACCGACGCGACGCGGTAGCGGTGGACGCCGTCCGATCCGTGCACTGTCACGGCGTCGCCCTTGCGGAGATCCGCAAGCCGGAAGAAGACCCCGCGGACGCCCTTCAAGTCGACGTGCGCGGCGAGGACTACGGCGCCGCGTTCGCCTGGCTGCGCAGAGTTCTGATACCACCCTACGAGGTCGGCCCTGGCTGGTACGCCGAGCTCGCCGGAGGGCGTGTTCGTCACTGCGGTAACCGCCGCCTGAACGCCGATGCGATCGATGACTACACGTGTGGGCCCGGGCCGCGCGGGCGGCAGGTCCGACAGCTTCAACGGGTAGGTGCGGATCGGCGTACCCGATGCCGGCGCCGGCGCAGCGGCGGGCCTCGCGGCCGAGGGGGGAGCTGCCGGGACGGAAGCTGCCAATGCCGCCGGGACAGGCGACGACGCACTGCGAGACGTTGCCGCTGGGCTCGACTGGCAGCCGGCGACCGAGCAGCACCCAGCGAACACCGCGATGAAGATCGCAGTGCTCGCCGGCCGTCGTCGAGCCATCAGCGGGTGGACCGCCGCCGAGCTAGGAGTACGAGTGCGACGACCACGCTGAAGGCGAGCGTCGTGACGGGGAGCCGGCCAGCCGGATGTTCTGCGCGCAGACCGGAATCACCGGTTGCAACGCGAGTGGGGACCGTGGCGTGGGCGCGGATCGCGCGCACCGGCTGGGCGAGCCAGCTCAGCGTGCTGTTCTTCTCCGAGCCGATCAGGTAGAGGACCATGCCACTTCCCTCGTTGAGTGGCAGATCCTGCGGCGCCAGCAACGGCTCGCCTCCGGCCCGGGACTGCGAGGTGACCGAAACCGCATAGGTGCCCGGTGCGACGTCGCGGAAGGCCTGTGTTCCTGGCTCTACCGCGGCCACCAGTGGGCGCTGATCGAGTTCGACGGCGATTGCGGTGGCTGCCGCTGCGTGCCGCACGACGATCCGTGCCCGGCCGGCCGGCACCGTCGACGACTGCTCGCGGTACATCGACAGCACGGGTGCGCCGGCGGGATTCAGGTGCGCGACGACCGTGAGG
>JBDSAK010000476.1:0-2742 GCA_039922195.1 Mycobacteriales bacterium | reverse complement strand
GGGAATCTCGGACGCAACGAAACGGGCTGAGGTCATGGGGCGGGCGATGGAGCATCTGCTCGATTGACGTAGCTCCTGCGCACGACGCGAGGTCGGCCCACCCGAACCGAAAACTGGTTCTGGGGGCCGACCTAGCGTTCGTTAGATCGGGATGTCGATGAACGGCGACGAGTGATCGGGCGCCCTCTCCAGAACCGCCGCGGCTTCCTCGCGAGACGTCGACGCCGCGCGGCGTTCGGCCTCGATCATCAACGGCAGCAGGCGCACGTCGCCCGCGGTCGGAATGCCCGCGATCTCCGGATGTGAGAGCGCCCACGCAACAGCCGCGTCGATGTTGAACTGGTCGGCGAACGGCTCGTACCAGGTCGCGTGGCTCTTGTTGTCGAGGTCCGGCCAGTTCCGCCGCGACACCGTCTTGATCGTCATGAAGGCGACATCGCGTCGCTGGACTTCGGCGACGAGCGCTTCGTACCCGGCGAGGTACGCCGCATCCTGCGACAGCACCCAGTTGATCGGTGAGAGCACGCTGTCGAAGTCGAACCGGCGCAGCGCTTCGAGGTGGGTTGCGGGCGCGTCATGCGTGTGACCGGTGATGCCGATCCAGCTGACGAGACCTTCATCGCGAGCGCGCACCGCGGCGGTCAGCGCACCGTCCGCCGCAGTCACCAGATCGAGCCGCTCGAGATTGCCCACCGAATGCAGCTGGATGAGATCCAGGTGATCGGTCTGCAGCCGCTCGAGCGACGCGTTGATCTCCACCCAGGCGGATTCGGCGTCGCGCTGTCCGGTCTTCGTGGCCAGGAAGATGTCACCCCGGATGCGCGGCATCCACGGACCGAGCCGCAGTTCCGCTTCGCCGTAACTGGCCGCGACATCGAAGTGGTTGATGCCTGCCGCCAGGGCGATCTCGATCGACGTGTCGGCGACGTCCTGCGTCACCTCACCGAGCGCCGCCCCGCCGTAGATCAGGACCGAACTGTGGTGGCCGATCCGCCCCAGTCTGCGCCTCTGCATCAGGACCCTCCCTCTCACACAACTGACGTGGCGGGTGCTACGCGAGCTGCGGCGCGTACTGCCATCAGGTTGCGCCGCGTGCTCGCGTCGACCTGGAGGCCGGGGCCACTCGTCGTACTCAGCGTGATCCTGCGGGGTGCTGCTTCAGCCGACGCGCTCTTTACCCATCAGCGTAGCCAGATCAGTCGTCTGCGTCGCGGGGGGCGGCGTGAGGTCCAGCGTGTCACCGAACCGAAGAAACTCCATCGACATATCGCTCCTGTTGCCACCCACGGTCATCACCTGGCGCATCCGGCGCGGCAGGCCATCGGCCGCGACCCAAACGTCCATCTTCACCGGCGACGTACCCATCTGCTTCAGCAAGCCAGCGACCTGCTCGCGGAGTTCTCCCTGATAGGCCGACGTGAGCGCCTGAACCGTCACCGTTCCGGAGTAGTGCGTCGTCGCGGTACCGCGGACGGTCTCAGTGCCCAAATCCTTGATGTCACCTGCGGCGACCAGCGCCTTGAGGTACTCGGTCGGGCTGGACTGCTGGGACTGCTCGAGCAGCGCCTTGAGATCGAGGCCGCTGGCCTTTTGGAGATCCGCGAACGACATCTTCAACCAGGCCTTGCCGCCCAGCTCCTGCGCCATCTCCTTCGGGAACTTCATGTAGAGCGCGCTCGACGTCATCAGTACTTCCATCGAGATGTTCTGATTCGCACCCGCCATGGTCATCGAACTCCGGCCGAGCGGCTGCCTCAGTGACGAGACGCCCTTCCCCTTGATGGTGACCGGCCCCTGACCCGGGATGGTCGTCTTCATCACGATGGAGTACGTCGCGGTGCCCGCCTGATCGGCCTTCTGGCCGGCCGCTCTCACAATTGCGGCTCGGGCCACGGCGGTCGACGGAGCTGCCGGAGCCGACTTCGGCGCGCGGGTCGATGGGGTTGCCGACGCGGAGGCGTCGGCCGTGGGGGCACTGGACCCAGCAGCCGCTGCTCCTGCGACGGCCGCATGGACTATGGCTGCGACCGAGTCATGCCCTGCGGAGTTGCCCGCGGACTTCGAGCAGCCTGCCAAAGCCAGTGCAACGGCGACTGCGGCTGCCGTGTTGCGAAGTTGTGAACGCACGCGGAATCCCCCAAAGAACGATGCCCATCGCGATTCGGGCCCGGCCAGAATACCCGGCACACCAACCGGCGTTCCCCGCATCGGCAAAATCCGCAGCCGAACGTTCGGGTGTTCGGCTACGCGGGCTGCTGCGTGTCCTCTTCGAGCAGGTTGCGCAGCTTGCTCGGGTCGACCTGGATGCCGGGCCCCATCGTCGTACTCAGCGTGATCTTGCGCAGGTAGCGGCCCTTGGCAGATGACGGCTTGGACCGGACGACCTCGTCCATGGCGGCGGCGTAATTCTCGACCAGCTGCGCTTCTTCGAACGTCGTCTTGCCGATGATGAAGTGCAGGTTGCCCTGGCGGTCGACCCGGTATTCGATCTTGCCGCCTTTGATGTCGTTGACGGCCTTGGCCACGTCGTTGGTCACCGTGCCGGTCTTCGGGTTGGGCATCAGGCCGCGCGGGCCGAGGACGCGGCCGAGCTTGCCGACCTTGCCCATCAGGTCGGGCGTCGCAACCGCTGCGTCGAAATCGAGCATGCCGCCCGCGACGAGCTCGATGAGGTCGTCGCCGCCGACAATGTCGGCACCCGCGGCGCGCGCTGCGTCAGCCTTCTCGCCGGTCGCGAACACC
>JBDSAK010000475.1:0-3014 GCA_039922195.1 Mycobacteriales bacterium | reverse complement strand
GTTCGTGCCGGTGATCATCTTCACGATCCTGTTCGGCCTCTCGATGGACTACCACGTGTTCATCCTGACCCGGATCAAGGAGGCACGGGATCGGGGCCTGTCGTCTGACGCGGCCGTCGCGCGCGGCATCGCGATCACGTCGGGCACGGTCACAAGCGCGGCCGCAATCATGGTCGCCGTCTTCGCGGTCTTCGTGACGCTGCAGCTCTACGTGATCAAGCAGATCGGTCTCGGGCTGGCGGTCGCGGTGTTCCTGGACGCGACGGTGATCCGGACGGTGCTGCTGCCCGCGTCGATGCGCCTGCTGGGCGACTGGAACTGGTGGCTGCCGGGGTTCCTGCGCTGGCTGCCGCACGTGACGATCGAGGGCGAGGAGCCGGAGGAGGCCGTGGACCGGCCTGTCGCGCCGCTGACAGTCGAGCCCGCCGGTCGGTAGGCGCGATCGATCCGGCGGATACTGTGCCGATGACGACCGACATCCCAGGCGAACACGACACGACCAGCGGATCCGATACGCGCGATTCGCGAGCGCTGCGTGCGCCGCTATCCCGGTTCGCGCTGCTGGACGAGATAGGTCAGCTGGCCGGCGAACCCGAATGGAACACAGCGGATCGCAATTCGATCGTCCTTGCCAAGGACGCGCGCTTCCGGATGATGCTGACCGTGCTGCGTCGCGGCGCACGCTTGGCAGACGACGACGGCCAGGCCACGTTCTCACTGCAGCTGGTGACCGGCTCGGTCACCGTCACGCGAGGTGGGGAGGAACTCCTGCTGGCACCTGGCGAGATCGCCGTCGTGGAGGCCGGTGCGTCCTGGTCGGTTGAGGCGGCCGAGGAGAGCGCCGTGCTGATGACCTTGGCGTGGCCGGAGGCGTCGGCCCCCTAGACGAGTTCCGCGGCTACCCCGACCAGCGTCGCGCGGCGCTCTTCCGCGTCGATCTCCACGTCGTCGACCCGTTCTCGGAGCGCCTCGCGCGCCTGCTCCATCCGCTCGGCCGCGTCCATGCCAGGGTCTCGAGAGCGGGTACAATGCGCGGCCGTGGGCCCGTAGCTCAACGGCAGAGCAACTGACTCTTAATCAGTTGGTTGGTGGTTCGAATCCACCCGGGCTCACCATTGCACCACGCACGAACAAGGCCCCTGCTCTCGAAGGGGACGTCCATGGTCGCGCGGGCCTGCATCCTGATCATCGCGCAATTCCTCGTCGTGGCATGTCAGACGGCCGCGCCTCCGACGCCCCAGATCATCTACGTGACGGCGGCGCCGACGCCGTTATCGACCGTCACTGCGACGTCCACCGTCACTGCCACGTCGATCATTACCCCGGCGCCCTCGTCGTCTCCCGAAGCCACGCCGGTCTCGCCCAGCGCGCCTCCCTCTGCGGCCATGGACGACATCTACGCGGCGCTGCACCTCGAGGGTCTGCGAACTGAGTCGGGATCTGCGTCGTTTCCGGCGGGTGCCAACGTCCGCTTCTCGTTCGACCTCGTCAGCGATTCGCGACGGCCTCTCGTCGTGCCCTTTGACACCCGGTCCGGGTTCTACCTCTTGGGGACGGAACAGACGTGGATCCTCCGCCTGGGGGCCGACCCCACCCTGCCACTTCCGCCGATCACCGGGCGCAAGGGGGACTGGTATGCGGCCGGCGGTCAAATCATCGTCGCGACGGCGCTCGGTGAGCATCAGCAGGTTCTCTATGGCGCCAAGTTCCCGCGGCTGTCAGACCTGGCGACAGCGGGATTCCCGACGGGAACGTATCGCTACTTCGTGGAGTACAAGTCCATTGATGGTCGCCCGGACGAGGTGTTCCAGACGGCCGAGATCGATCTCACGCTGACCTGAGCCGCGAATTCGGCGGAAAAGGAAGAACCCCGCTCGGAGGAGGATCAGTCCCGAGCGGGGCCCTGTCGGTGCAGCAACGGAAGTACACCGCACTCCACCCGTCCGCACCCTCCCTCAATGGTCCCCAAGTTCCTGCGAGGTTCGACGTACGCATAGCCCTTCGTCCTGCCAACCGGACGTGTTTCGTGGGGCGAGTCAACCGACGCCAAGCGCGGTCTGGTGGCGCCAATTCGCCCGCCCCGCGCACAACTTCCGACCGAAATGCGGGCGGCACGTCGGAATCGCCCGTCTGACGCACAACTCGTGACCGATTCGGGACCCGAAGACGGGCATTGGCGTCCGTTGGCTCGCGGGGCGAAACACGCCGAGCGGCGCCCTACTGGATCCCGAGCAACTCCGGGATCGTCACGAACGTGAACCCCCGCGACCGGTAGTTGGCGATGATCGCCGGCAGCGCCTTGGACGTGCTCGGCGGCCCCGAGTGCATCAGCACGATCGACCCGTTGGTGCCGCGGATGGCGCGCGTCGTGATCGTCGCCACGCTGGGCCCCTGCCAATCGAAGGTGTCGACGTCCCACAGCACGATCACGGGGTAACCCGCCTTCGCGATCGCACGTGACGTGGGGGCGTTGAAGGCCCCGCCTGGCGGGCGCATGTAGTTGCCGGACTTGCCGCCGCTGTAGAGGTCGATCGTCCGCCGGCCGCGCATCATCTGCTCGGTCACTTCGGCCGGCGTGAGGCTCGTGAGCGTGGCGTGCGTGAGGGTGTGGTTGCCGATCGGGAACCCGGCGGCGGTCACCATTTTCCAGCCCGGTGGGTCGTTGCTGGTCGCCCAGCCGTACGGGAAGAACGTGGCCGCAACGTGCTCCCGCTTGAGGATTGCCAGGATCTGGCGCAGCGCGACGGGGCTGTAGCCATCGTCGAACGTGAGCGCCACCACCCGATTGGCCCTGCTGCCGTTGTAGATCGCGCGGGCGGTGGTCACCGCACCGGTCGGTGCCGAGGCGGCGGCCACGCTCGCTCCCGGCGACGAACCCGCACCCGACGCTGACGCTGATGGCGAAGCGCCAGATCCGACCGACGACGGCGACGCAGACGCGATCCCCCCGCTCGACCCCGACGGAGCTGTCGATGGCCCGGCGCTGCCGGACGCACCCGACGCCGACGCCGGGG
>JBDSAK010000474.1:0-11031 GCA_039922195.1 Mycobacteriales bacterium | reverse complement strand
GAGAGGCGGCGTGATGACACTCGCCGCGCTCGGTGCACTCGCGTTCCTGGCAACAGCAGCACTGCTCGATCGGTACGCCGACGACGACGCCGGCCGCCGACGTGCGGCGCTGTGTTGGGCCCTGAATCCGCTCCTGCTGGTCAACCTCGTCGGCGGCGCACATCTCGACGCCCTCGGCGTACTCGCAATGCTCGTCGCCGTCGGCTTGTTCGCTCGTCGACGTTGGGGCACGGCCGGGGCCGCACTCGGCGTGGCCATCAGCGTGAAGCTCAGCGGCGGCGTCAGCGCCATCGGTCTCGCGTGGGCACTGCGCAAGCAGCCGAAACGGCGTGCAGCACTCGTCGCGGCCGGCGTGCTCGTCGTCGTACCGTTGTACGCGCTGGCCGGCGGGCTCCGAGCACTTGGCCCGGCCCGCGCCGCGTCGAGGTTTGTCTCGCACGCCTCGTGGTGGCGGCCGCTCGCCGTACGACTCGACGATGCGCTCGGCGTCACGACAGCCCGGCGCATCACATCGGCGCTCGCGCTGGCCGCGTTCCTCGCGCTGGCCTGGGGGCTCGCCCGCGCGCTACCCGCGACCGGCGACGGCATTCCGCGCGCCGCCCGCTACGCCTTGGCGCCGACGCTCGCCTGGCTGTTGACGGCCCCGTACACGCTGCCGTGGTACGCCGCCTGGGCCTGGCCACTGCTCGCGCTTGTCGTCGCGAGCCGCTGGGACGACGTACTGCTGGCGTGGACCGCGGTGCTCACCATCGCCTACATCCCGGGTCGCGCTGTGGCGCTGCCCGCCGGGCTGGCCGGGGCGGCGCGATGGGCTCGGGCCGGGCTCGGGCCGGCGGCGCTGGCCGGCATCCTGTTCGCCGCGCTCCTGCTCGCGGTGCAGGCGCCGCGCTCAGCCGAACGGTCGGGCGAGCTTGCGCCTTAGTGGCGCCAGGTCGCTCGTGGCAGCACGCAGCGCCGACGCTTCGGCGAGCTGATGGCACCCGCACATGCCGTGCTGGCAGGCGCTGCGAAGGGCATACGCCGAGCCGACGTTGCCGTACGCGTCCATGGAACACGGACAGCCGCAGTGCAGGCAGTGGTCGACTCGAGTTGTCAACACCAGGCGGTCCCTTCTGCGAAAGGCAGCGGTTCGAAGCTCGGATCATTACGGGTAGGTAACGGCCTTGCATAGAGCGATTTTCCGGATGTCCTCGCTACGGAGTGTCATTCGGCAGGAGGACGTCGGCCGCGCCGCATAATGTCCGGCCATGTCGGAGCTGAGGCCAGGTCTCGCCACAGGAGCCGACGGCCTCGTGCGCTGCGCCTGGTGCGGCACCGATCCGGCGTACACCGCCTATCACGACACCGAGTGGGGTTTACCGGTCAGTGACGACCGGGCGCTCTTCGAAAAGCTCTGTCTGGAGGGATTCCAATCAGGCCTGAGCTGGCTGACAATCCTGCGTAAGCGCGACAATTTCCGCACAGCGTTCGCCGATTTCGAACCCGCGACGGTCGCCACCTTCGGTCCGCCCGATGTCGAGCGTCTCCTCGCCGACGTCGGCATCGTCCGGCACCGCGGGAAGATCGAGGCAACCATCAACAACGCGATCCGGTACGCCGAACTCGTCGCTGACCGCGGCAGCCTCGCGGAGTTCGGCTGGTCGTTCGAGCCGGTCGGCCGGCCCGCGACGATCGACCACGCCGCGCTGTCGACGATGGCAACGACCGCAGAGTCGACGGCGATGAGCAAGGAACTGCGTCGTCGCGGCTGGGCGTTCGTCGGACCGACGACCTGTTACTCGTTCATGCAGGCCATGGGCATCGTCAACGACCATCTCGAGGGCTGCTTCGCCCGGGCGGAGGTCGAGCGCGCCCGCAGCTCACACCGGGCTCGTCCGGGCCGATGATGAACGCAGGCACCGGATTCCGTGGTGCGTCACCGGGCGGTGGGACTGTGAGCGCAGGTACGGCGATGTCGGCTCGCCCAGCGGCGTGGTCGCTGAACGCGCGCGCGGTCTTCGACGCGCTCCTCGCGCACGGCATGCTGACGCGCGGTGAGATCGCCGAGTCCACCGGTCTGTCGCGAGTCACGGCCTCCGGAGTGGTCGAGCAGCTCATCCGCCGCGGCATCGTCGAATACGCGGCGACCGTTCCGTGGAGTTCGGGTGGACCCAACGCCCGGACCTACGCACTGCGCCCCACCGCGGCGTACGTCGTCGGGGTCGCCGCCCACCTCGACCGGATTGCTGTCGCCACTGCGACGATCACTGGAGACGTCCTCGCCGAGTCGACGTGCGCCGTGGAGGCGGGAGGCGACACGGCCGACCGATTCCACCGCCTGATCCTGGAGTCGCTGGCCGCCGCCGCCGCTCCGGTCGAACGCCTGCACCGGGTCGTCGTGGGCACCCCGGGCGTGGTCGATCCGTCGGCCCAGGGGTACGTCAGCTTCACCTCGGACGTGCGCTCATGGCAGGCCGACATCACGTCACTGGGCGGCGCCTTGGGCTGCCCGGTCATTTGCGAGAACGACGTCAAGCTCGCAGCACTGTCCGAGATGCACCTGGGCGCGGGTCGCGGCGTGCGCGACCTGGTGCTCGCGTGGATCGACGATGGCTTCGCGCTGGGTGCCATCGTGGGTGGTCGGTTGCTGCGCGGAGACCACGGGTGGGCCGGCGAGATCGGGTTCATGCCCGCCGCCGTGACGGGGCCAGTTGTCGGGACCCGGCGCGGCGGCACGCACGTGGCCACGGTCCAGAGCGCACTCAATGCACACGGCATCTACGCTCTTGGCGAACACTTCGGGGTTGCCCAGGCTGACGTACTCGCAGCGATGAGCGCTCGCTTTACCGGAGTTGCTGGCGCGGACACGCTCTTCGCGGAGATCGCGCATCGCGTTGCGCTTGCCATCGCGCCGCCGATCCTCATCCTCGATCCGGACGTCGTAGTGCTCACCGGGAGCGTCGCGCTCGCGGGTGGCCAGCCGCTGCTCGACTCGGTGATCGCGGAGCTGAGGGAGTTCGGCCCCCTTCCACTCTCGATCATGCTGAGCGAACTCGATCGCGAGGCGGTCGCACAAGGCGCGGTCCTGCTGGCGCTCGCCGACGCACGCGACGGCCTGTTCGACGGAACATCAGCGGACGAAGGCCTGGATCCGTTGTGACGGCGGCACGTCCACCAGACCGGCTCACCTCCGGCGAGCTGCTGCATCACCTCGACCCACGGTCGGCGTTCGAACAGCTCCGAATGCACGAATCCTTGACCCGTGGCGAGCTTGCTGATCTGACCAGTCGCTCGCGAACGGCGGCCGCCGATGTCGTCGACCAACTGATGCGGCTGGGTGCTGTGCACCAGGTAGCGCACACCGGGACCGCGGTCGGTGGGCCGGCCGCCCAGCGCTACGCCCTGACACCGACGTTCTGCTACGTCGTTGGCGCCGACGTGCGCCACGACGAGGTCACCGTCGCGGTTGCGGACATCGGCGGCACGCTTCGCGCCCAGATCACCGAGTCGTTCCATCCCACCGACGACGCCGCCCAGTTGTTGCGCCGGACGATCGAGCACTGCCTGCACGACGCGGCCGCGCCCTTGGAGCAGGTCCGGCGCGTCGTCATGGGTACGCCGGGAGTCATCGATCCGGTGACGGGCGAGTTCGCGTTCGCCTACTTGATGCCGAGCTGGAAGCACGCACTCACGACCGATATCCGCGCCCTGCTTGGCGGCGTTCCGGTGGTTTTCGAGAACGACGTCAACCTCGCCGCGATGGCCGAGGCCCGCGACGGGGTCGGCCGCGGTATCCCTAACCTCGTGTTCGCCTGGATGAGTATCGGCGTCGGCCTGGGCACCATCCTCAACGGTCGCCTGCACCGCGGCCGGCACGGGTGGTCAGGCGAGATCGGTTTCATCCCAGCACCGATGCCCCCCGGTTACGCGCTCGTTCCGGGCTTGCCGCATCCCTCGATCCACCAGCTCACGTGCCTGGCCGCGATCGCGTCGGCCGCCGATCATCACGGCTTCGGCACCGACGCGCGCGCGGCGCTGGGCGCGGCACAGAGCGCCGGCGAGCGCGGCTCGGCGTTTCTCGACGACGTCGCGCTGCGAGTCGCGCAGTTGGTGTCGACGACCTGCCTGGTCGTCAACCCAGGACTCGTCGTACTCGGCGGCTCGTTCATCCACGCCGGCGGTGAAGACCTCCTCGGACGCATCCAGCGCGCGACCGGGGCAATATCCCCAGTTCCGGTGCGACTCGCATACGCCGAGGTCGGCGACGAAGCAATCCTGCGCGGTGCGCTGCAGGCGGCCCTCGACGATACGCGCGACGGTCTCTTCGCCAGCTGATGCGGGTGGGACTCGGCCCCTGATGGGAGGTTGGCTAGGTCGCGGATGGCGTCGTTCGGGCCAGCAAATCTCCGCCGACCGTGTCGAGAATTGGGTGTCCGCTCCGTCCTAGGGTGCATGCGGCCGACCGGGCCGATCTCACACAAGGAGAAGACCATGGCCAAGTACCTGTTGCTCAAGCACTACCGAGGCGCCCCGGCCGCCCTCAACGAGGTCCCGATGGATCAGTGGGCGCCGGAGGAGGTCGACGCCCACATGCAGTACATGCACGACTTCGCCGCTCGGCTCGAACGCAGCGGCGAGTTCGTCGACGGACAGGCGCTGCTGCCCGACGGCCTGTGGGTCAGGTCCGACGGCGAGGGGCGGCCGCCGGTGACCGACGGACCGTTCGCGGAGACCAAGGATCTGATCGCGGGGTGGTACGTGATCGACGTCGACAGCCGTCAACGAGCGATCGAGTTGGCGGGTGAGCTGTCGGCAGCACCTGGCGCCGGCGGCAAACCGATCCATGAATGGCTGGAGGTGCGCCCCTTCATGGCCGCTTCGCCCACCGTCACCCAGTGATCGTTGACGACGTCGGGCTGCGCCATCTCGTACCTAAGGTTCTGAGCGTCCTCGTCCGTCGCGGCGCAGACTTCGCGACGGCCGAGGACGCCGTGCAAGAGGCGCTCATCCGGGCGCTTTCCACGTGGGAGGACGGGCTGCCCGCCGACCCCACGGGGTGGCTCATCACCGTCGCTTGGAGAGCCTTCCTTGATATGGCGCGGTCGGAAACGGCCCGTCGCGACCGCGAGGTTCGACTCGACACCGAACCGCCGGCCGGGGCGGTCCCGAGCGCCGACGACACGCTGCACCTCTACTTCCTGTGCGCGCACCCAGACCTGACGTCGTCGTCGGCGGTCGCCCTCACCCTCCGCGCTGTGGGTGGCCTGACCACACGGCAGATCGCGCGGGCCTACCTCGTGCCCGAGGCCACCATGGCGCAACGCATCAGCCGCGCCAAGCGCACGGTCGGCCGGGCCGGCTTCGATCGTCCCGGCGACCTGCGCACGGTGATGCGTGTCCTGTACCTCGTCTTCAACGAGGGCTATTCCGGCGACATCGATCTCGCCGCGGAGGCCATCCGACTGACCCGGCAGTTGGCTGCGGTGATGGACGACCCCGAGGTCCACGGATTGCTCGCCCTGATGCTCCTGCACCATGCCCGCCGCCGCAGCCGCACCCGACCCGACGGAAGCATCGTGCCGCTCTCCGATCAGGACCGCAGCCAGTGGGACACCGGGCTCATCGCCGAGGGAATCGATATCGCACACGCTGCGCTCGCGCGCGATCAGCTCGGCGAATACCAGGCGCAAGCGGCGATCGCCGCGCTCCATGCCGACGCGCCGCGTGTCGAGGAAACCGACTGGGTCCAGATCGTGGAGTGGTACGACGAGCTACTCCGGTTCGCCGACAGTCCGATCGTCCGGCTCAACCGTGCGGTGGCAGTCGGCGAGGCCGACGGCGCGCCGGCCGGACTGACGGCACTGGCCGACGTCGACGAACACGTCCCGCGACGCGAAGCGGTCGCCGCGTACCTCCACGAGAAGAATGGCGATCTCGCCCTCGCTGCGCGCCTCTATGCCAACGCCGCTCGCAGCGCGCCCAGCCTCGCAGAACGCGACCATCAGACGCGCCAAGCGGCGCGCCTCAACCAGCACCTGCCACGCCGATTGTGAGTGCTCAGCTGCTTGCTCTGCGAGCGGCCACCCGCTGAGCTACGGCGTTGTCTCCAGTGCGGCATCCAACCCCGGACCGTCGCCCCAGTCGGTCGCCGCCGGCGGCGCTACGTGCGATGGCCGGGGCCGGCCCAGATAGAAGCCTTGCGCCTGATCGCACCCGAGCACCCAGAGCGCGTCGAGCTGTTCTGCGTTCTCCACGCCTTCCGCGATCGTCGTCAGCCCGAGCGCCTGGCCAAGTCCGATGACCGACAAGACGATGCCGCGGTCGGCCGCATTCGTGAGCAACCCGGCGACGAAGGACCTGTCGATCTTGATGACGCTGACCGGCAACCGCTTGAGGTAGGTCAGCGACGAGTAACCGGTGCCGAAGTCGTCGATCTCCAAGACGACCCCCATGGCCCGAAGCTCCTCGAGCTGGCGGACGTGCGCGGAGTCGGCTTCCATGAGGATGCTCTCGGTGAGCTCGAGGCTGAGCGAACTTGGCCCGAGGCCGGACTCGGCAATCGCGCGCCTGACAGTCTTGACGAGGTCGGAGCGCGCCACCTGCCGCACCGACAGGTTGACCGCCACGCGTACCGACTCCGATACGACGCAGTCACGACGCCACTGCGCAAGTTGCCGGCACGACTCTTCGAGCACCCACGCACCTATGGGGACGATCAGACCGCTGTGCTCAGCGACGCCGATGAAGCTCGCCGGCGGCAAGAGATCGCCGTGGGGGTCCTGCAAACGCAAAAGGCTCTCGACCGCCACGAGCTCGCCGGTCGCGAGGTCGTAGATGGGCTGGTAGTGAAGCACGAACAGGCTGTCCCTGAGCCCTTGGCGCAACAGCGCTTCGATCCGTACCCGCGTGACGATGCTGGAGCGGGCGTGGTCGTCGAAGATTTCTATCTGGTTCTTCCCGCGGGTCTTCGCGCGGTACATCGCGCTGTCTGCCTCGTGCAGCACTGCATCCGCCGACACCGAATCGTCCTTCGCCAACGCGATACCGATGCTCGAGGTGACCCCGACCTCGTCGTCACCCAGGGCGATCGGCTGGGCGATCGCCTCCAGCAGGCGGGTCGCAATGCCGGTTGCGTCGAGTTGCGTAGCCAGGTCGACGCACAGAATGACGAACTCATCGCCGCCGAGGCGGGTGACCGTGTCGAACGGACGGACGACGTCCATCAGGCGACGAGCGGTCTCGACGAGCACCTCGTCGCCCACCTTGTGACCGTGGCCGTCGTTGATGTCCTTGAAATCGTCGAGGTCGATGAAGATGACGCCCGTCAGCGTGGGGCTACGCGCACCGCGCGCGAGCATCAGACGCAGTCGATCCATGAACAGCGCGCGGTTCGGCAGACCGGTGAGCGGATCGTGCATCGCCTGCCGCAACAGCTTCGCCTCGGCGTCGCGGCGCTCACTGAGGTCGTGCACCTCGAAGACCAACTGCGGCTCGCAGTCGTCGGACTGGATGTGCGAGGTGACGATGAGGACGTCGACTTCGGAACCGTCGTGGCGCTTCAGGCGACCCTCGACGCGGCTGGGGCTCGTGTCACCATCTGCGAGGCGCTGCGCAATAGCGGCGTACGCATTGGCCTCGCCGGTGTCGACCGCCTTGCCGAACTCGCACCCCTCGACTTCAGTGGCCGTCAACCGGACGAGCCGCGAGAAAGACCGGTTGACGTGCGCGATTCGCCCGGACATGTCGGTCACGCAGATCCCGGTGGACGCGAGATCCAGCACGTCGCGCAGCCGGCGGCTGGCGGGTAGGTGCTGCGCGTCGGGGATCACGGTCGCCTTCCTCCGGGATGCGGAGCGCTTCCCGTCCTCACGTATCGGCCGATCCAGATGGAGCATAAGGCGCGCCTGAGCTGCGCTTACCGTCCCGCGCGAGGGGTCAGCCGGCCGGGCGGGCCCGGGCGGCCACGACGCGCTCGAGCCGCCGCAGCGTCTCGACGTTGCGCAGCTTCACCAGCGCTTGCTGCACGGGGTTGTCCAGCACCTTCGCGGGACCGTCGATCAGGGTTTCGGTCATCAGGACACGGGTCCGCGCCCCTTCGGGGACCAGCTCGAAATCGACGTGGGCGACGCCAGCGGGCCAGGCCCGCGCCTTCAAGCGCAGGGTTCGCTTTTTGTCGCGCTCGAGGACAGTCGTCGTATCCCTGATGTGAATTGGTCCGAAGCCGACCGAGTGGTGAAACGACGCACCCTCGTTCGGCCAGCTCGCATCGACCGCGCGGATCCGCTTGCAGCCGACTACCCACTCCTCGTAGCTGTGACCATCAGCAAGCACCGCGAAGACGGCGTGTGGAGAGGCGTCCATGACGTGCTCGTTGTGGGCCATGCGGCGAGCTCTACCCCCGCTGGTCCGGGCTAGTCGCGGAGCGGACGACGTGCGGCATCAACGCGTTCGCGGGGATCGTCCCGAGCCGGCCGGCGTGGTAGTCGTCCATCGCCTGCCGGAGTTCGGCCTCGGTGTTCATCACGAACGGGCCGTACTGAGCGATCGGCTCGCGGATGGGGCGACCCCCGAGGATCAAGACCTCCAGCGCTGACATGCCGTCGTCGCTGGCAAGAGTGAGCGTGTCGCCGGCGCCGAACACCGCCAGCTGACCGCTGCGGATCGGCCGGCCTTCGGTGCCCACTCGGCCGCTACCGGCGAGCACGTAGGCCAGGGCGTTGTAGTCGGGCTGCCAGGGCAGCACGAGCTGCGCACCGGGCGACACCGTCGCGTGGACGAGCGCGATCGGCGTACGCGTGGATCCTGGCCCTCGGTGACCCGCCACATTGCCCGCGATGACGCGCAGCAGCGCGCCGCCGTCCGGGGATGCGAGCAGGGTGACCTGGTCGCCTTCGAGGTTCTGGTACGCCGGATCGGTCATCTTTTCGGCCGCCGGCAGATTGACCCAGAGCTGGATTCCGTGGAACAGACCACCGCTCACCACGAGCGCCTCGGGTGGCGTCTCGATGTGCAGGATCCCGGCGCCGGCCGTCATCCATTGCGTCGCGCCGTTCTCGATGACGCCGCCGCCGCCGTGCGAGTCCTGGTGTTGGAACGTGCCGTCGATCATGTACGTAACGGTCTCGAAGCCGCGGTGCGGGTGCCACGGCGTACCCTTCGGCTCCCCGGCGCCGTACTCGACTTCGCCCATCTGGTCCATGTGCACAAACGGGTCGAGTTCGGACTTCGGGACACCGGCGAACGCCCGGCGTACCGGAAAGCCCTCGCCTTCGAGGCCAGTCGGCGCTGTCGTCACGGACCGCACCGGGCGGTCGACGTCACCAAGGCCGGGAGCCGCGACGCGCGGCAGGTTCAGGGTGTCGGCGGTCACAGCTGGCATCGACTTCTCCTATTGTTGTTTGTGCAACTACTTGCGTACCGAACAACCATCGCCCGGGCCGCGGTGTTCCATCGCCCATAAGCGCGGGTGTCACGCTGACGGGCAGCGCCGGTCCCGGCCGTGCCCGGACTGATTGTCACCCTGTAAGCCGATGCGCGGGACTAGCTCGCCACCGTCGCGCAGATCGCCTGGGCGATGAGCGTGATATTCGACGCGTCGTTGTTCTTCGCCGACGCGTACCACGACGTAGCAGAAGATGCGTAGTTGTTGCGCGGGACGGTCGAGGTGCCGCTCAAGCGCATGCCGCCGCCGAGGACCTTGGTGCCAGCCGGGCAGGTCGCGATCGCAAAACCGATGGTCCCGGCGGGGACGGTCGTTGTCAGGCTATCGATTTGCTGGTACCCGCTTACACCCGGCGCACCCGCGGCGCCGTCGGTGCCATTGGTGCCATTGGTGCCATTGGTGCCGTTCGTCCCATTGGTCCCGTCGACGCCGGGAGGGCCGGTGGGACCCGCTGGTCCGGTGGCACCGGCTGGTCCGGTGACACCCGCTGCGCCGCTCGCGCCAGGCGGCCCGGATGGACCGGTCGCGCCCTTCGCGCCGGCAGCAGCGAGCAGTCCCCACGTCGCACCGACGACCGGCTTCTTCCCCTTCGAAGCTGCCTTTGCCAGGTAGGACGACCCGGTCGAGGCGACGACATCGCCGACGGCGTACGACGTCGTGGCAACCCAGGCGCCGCGGTAGCGGTAGCCCCGCGACCAGCTCACGGTCCGTTCGGTCGACCGGCACCGTGCGCCCGTCGCGACGTCGATGATGCGCACGCCACCTCCGGCCGTGGCGACGCATGCGGTGAAAGCGCCGGCCGGGGAGGGAATCGACGCGATCGCGACGCCCCCGCCAACGAGAATGGTCGCCGTCAGCGCGCCGGCAGCAAACGCTGCGAGGGTTCGGTGACGGGTGACGAAGTTCGGGACGGACATGCGGGGCATGACTCTCCTCACGGAAGCTCCGGCAGCGGCTGCGGCAGGCTACCAGCGCGTCCTTTTGACGCAGACCTGGCGTCGCCCCGCCATCGCCTCGAGGTGGTGCCGTCACCCTGACGAGGCTTGCCGTCAGCCGGCTCTGAGGGCCGCGCGCGCCGTCGCGATGAGGCGCGGCATGTCGGGAACGGTGTCGCTGGGCAGCGCATCGACGGGAAACCAGCGGACATCGAGTGATTCCTCGCTGGTCGTCGGCCGGGCTTCGCCTGCAGCAACCGCCAGAAACCGCACGTCGAAATGCCATTCGGCGACGCCAGGCGCGCAGGGCGCGGCGTGCTTGTCCAGGTCGATCGGATCAGGCAGCAAACAGAGACCCGGAATGCCGGACTCTTCGGTCGCCTCGCGCAGTGCCGCCCCCGACAGAGTCTCGTCGGCATCCTCGCAATGACCGCCCATTTGCAGCCACAGCCCGACCTTGCGGTGCAGAGCGAGCAGGACGTTGTCTCCACCCGCGTCGAGAACGATCGCACTCGCCGTGATGTGCGACGGCACGCATTCGCGACTGACACCATCGACGCGCGCAGCCAGCAGCCTCAGGAATTCATCGCGCAATGCCTGCTGCTCCACCGACGCGGTCAACAAACGCGAGAGGACCTGTACGGCGTCCGAGTGCACTCGCATCATCCCGGCACC
>JBDSAK010000473.1:0-8189 GCA_039922195.1 Mycobacteriales bacterium | reverse complement strand
GGCGAGAGCGCCGAGGGCGTACGGTCCGTACTTCGCCTCGGCTACCCCCCGCAGGGTGTCGTCGATGCCCTTGGCCTTTTTCGGATCGGCGGTCCACGCGGCCTGCAGGAAGAAGATGCCGATCAGGCCGAACACGAACATGCGGGCGTACAGGCCGACGCGGGCGAGGTTTTCGACGACCGTGCCGTCGCCGGGCATCTCCCAGGTCTTCAGGTTTTCCTTGAACTTGTCCCCCCAGGCTTGCCGGGCCTGGTAGGCGGCCATACCGAGAAATAGCAGACCGACCAGGGCGACGAGCCAACGTCCCGCGGGCCAGTCCAGGACGCGCGCCACAAAGTCTTTGGACTGCTTGTCGCCATTCTCCTGCTTCTCGCGGAGCGCGAACTGCAACGTCGACCAGGCGAAGACTCCGTAGACCACGAAACGCGCAGTGCGCAGGATCCGGTGCACCGTGTCTTCGCCCTCGAAATTGAGCCCCGCCTCGAGCAGATGCCACAGGCCGTACGCCAGGAAGCCGACGGTCATCGCGATGAGCAGCGCCTTACCGAATGGCTTCTCGCCGATCTCCGCGAGCGCCCCGGCGCGATCGGTCTCGCCGCGGCGACGGCCGAGCGCGAGTTGGAGCGCGAGAACACCCATGACGATGTAGATCAGGCCGCGGGCGGCGTACCCCACGCTCATCAAGGCCTGCACCCAACCGCGGTTGTCGCGGGCGAGTTCTCTGCCTTCGGATTTGATCTCCGCTGCTGTCGACATGCCGAGCCTCTACCCGATTCGGACTCGTCGGCAAACACCAGGTGACGTGACGCGTCCGCGCCGATCTCTACCCCTGGGCTGGCCTGGTCATCGACAGCACGTCGAGCGCCTCGTCCAACTGGGCCTCGGTCAGCTTGCCGGCCTCGATGTAGCCGCGCTCGAGGACGACCTCCCGGATCGTCTTCTCCTCCTTGAGGCTCTGCTTCACGACCGCTGCGGCCTCGTTGTAGCCGATGTACTTGTTCAGCGGAGTCACGATCGAGGGCGAGCTCTCGGCGTACCGCCGGCACCGTTCCGCATCGGCTTCGATGCCGTCGACGCACCGATCGGCGAACAGCCGGCTGATGTTGGCAACGAGGCGAATCGACTCGAGCAGGTTGCGCCCGATCACCGGCAGCATCACATTCAGCTCGAAGTTGCCGGCGCTGCCGCCGAACGCCACCGCCGCGTCGTTACCGATGACCTGCGCGACGACCTGGCACACGGCTTCCGGGATGACCGGGTTGATCTTTCCCGGCATGATGCTCGATCCGGGCTGCAGGTCGGGCAGCCGGATCTCCATCAGGCCGGTGCGCGGCCCGGACGACATCCAGCGCAGGTCGTTGGCAATCTTGTAGAGCGAGAGGGCGATGACGCGTACGACGCCCGACGCCTCGACAAGCGCGTCCCGGCTTGCCTGGGCCTCGAAGTGGTCACGTGCTTCGGTCAGCGGGAGTTCGAGGCTCGCAGCGAGACGCGTGATAACTCGGTCCGCGAAGCCCGCCGGGGCGTTGATGCCCGTGCCCACCGCGGTGCCGCCGAGCGGCAGCTCGCCGACGCGGGGGAGCACCGACTCGAGCCGCTCGATACCCATCCGCACTGCCGCGGCGTAGCCGCCGAACTCCTGGCCGAGCGTCACCGGCGTGGCGTCCATCAGGTGGGTGCGGCCGGACTTCACGACGTCGGCGTACTCGGTCGCCTTTCGTTCGAGCGACTGCGCGAGATGGCCGAGCGCGGGCATCAGGGTGCGGACGATCGAGCGGCAGGCGGCGATGTGGATCGCGCTGGGGAACACGTCGTTTGACGACTGGCTCGCGTTGACGTGGTCGTTCGGGTGAACGGCCGCACCGGACGCCTCGTGCGCGAGGGTCGCCAGGACTTCGTTCGTGTTCATGTTGGAGCTGGTGCCTGAACCGGTCTGGTACACGTCGATCGGAAACTCGGCGTCCCACTCGCCCGCCGCAACCTGCTGCGCCGCAGCAGATATTGCCTGAGCGACGTCGCCGGGTACGACGCCCAGCTCGGCGTTGACCAGAGCGGCGGTTCCTTTGATCGCGGCGAGTGCGGCGATGAGTTCGCGTTCGATGCGCAGGCCCGAAACCGGGAAGTTCTCGACCGCGCGTTGAGTCTGGGCGCGCCACTTCGCGGCGGCGGGGACGCGGACCTCGCCCATGGAGTCGGTCTCGATCCGGAACTCGGTCATCCGTGCGTCTCCCAGGGGTCGGCGGGAACTCGATTGTCCCGCCCCCGCGGCCGGTCTCCGAATCCGGACGGCTCCACGGACCGGCGGCACGAGCGCGGCAGGTCGACGGGATGGCGAGTGCCGACCTCCCCACTACCCGGCGGGGACCTCGCCCGATCGAAGCCCTCTCCACGAGGCGTAGTCCGCGGGCAGGCACACCGCACACGGGCGGTACCCCGCGGCTACGGCGGTGGCTGCCGATGCGAAGAACACGCGGGCTGCTCGGCGAGTGTCACATGGCCGTCTCAGATGGCGGGGCCGCCGGCGCTACTTCCACGTGACGTCATCTCGCAGCTGACGGGCGGGGTTGCCGGCGACGAGCGCCCCGGGTTCGACATCGCGAGTGACGATGGAACCGGCCGCGACGACAGCGCCGTCGCCGATCGTGACGCCCTTGAGCACCATCGCGCGCGCCCCGATCCAGACGTGGTCGCCGATGACAACGGGCGCCGCCGGATCGCCCCCACCGAGCTGGTGGTAGTCGGTGTCGGTGATCAGCACGTCCCAGGAGATGGCGCAGTTGTCGCCGATGCTCACGGACTGCTCACAGGTGATCTCGGTGCGCCGGTTGATGTATGTGCGGTTGCCGATGCTCAAAGTTGCGCCCGCAGCGTCGAGGTAGATGCCGACGTCCTGGTAGAGCCACACGTAGCGGCCGAATCGCAGCGTCGTGCCCGGCGCCGGGCGGCTGATGCGCACTCGGCCGTGCAGCTCGGTGCGTTCGCCGCCCTCGACATGCTGGCGGATGACGAAAGCGCGCCCGCGCAGCTTGTTGGCCAACCTGTCGGGCAGCATCGCCCGAGTCTATTCGGGTGGTTGCGCGCCGCTCCGCGCCGCGCGGTGCTCGAAATCCACCAGGCTGTACTCCCGCAGTTTCGTGAGCCGGTGTTCGCTCTCGACGTACCGCACCGTGCCGCTTCGCGACCGTGTCACGAGCGAGTGGGTGGTCGCTCCGCCGCCGCGATAGCGCACGCCGTGTACGAGCTCGCCATCGGTGATGCCGGTCGCAACGAAGAAGACGTTGTCGCCGCTGACCAGGTCGTCGGTCATCAACACCCGGTCGAAGTCGTGGCCCTGGGCGATTGCCTTCGCGCGTTCCACGTCGTCCCGCGCCGACAGCCGGCCCTGCAGTACGCCGCCGATGCACTTGATCGCGCACGCCGCGATGATGCCCTCCGGCGTACCGCCGATCCCGAGCAGCAGGTCGACGCCGGTGCCGTGCCTGGCGGCCATGATGGCGCCGGCGACGTCGCCGTCCGTGATGAACTTGATCCGCGCTCCGGCGTCTCGGATCTCGCGAGCGAGTTGCTCATGCCGCGGGCGATCGAGGATGACGACGGTGACGTCCTCGGGTGCGCCGCCTTTCGCTTTGGCGACGGCGGTGATGTTGTAGGCGACGGGTGCGGCGATGTCGACGACGCCCGCCGCCTCCGGTCCGGTCGCGAGCTTTTCCATGTAGACGCAAGCGCCGGGGTCGTACATCGTGCCGCGCGGTGAGACGGCGATGACGGCGACCGCGTTGCTCATGCCCTTGGCAGTCAGCGTCGTGCCGTCGACCGGGTCGACGGCGACATCGCACTCGGGGCCGGTGCCGTCGCCGACCTCCTCGCCGTTGTAGAGCATCGGCGCTTCGTCCTTCTCGCCTTCGCCGATGACGACGACGCCGCGCATCGAGACACTGCCGATCATCTTGCGCATCGCGTCGACAGCCGCTTGGTCGGCGCCGTTCTTGTCGCCGCGTCCCACCCAGCGCCCGGCGGCCATCGCTGCCGCCTCGGTGACCCGGACGAGCTCCATCGCCAGGTTGCGGTCGGGAACGTCGACACGCGCCATGTCCGTCATGACCCGAGTCTAGCGAGGGCGCGGACGCTCTCTGCGGGCGGGATCGCCGCACCGAATCTCCAATACGCCCTACGCTCTGCGCCATGAAGGATTCCCAGCCTGCCAAGACCGGGCCGCGGATGTCGGACCGCGCGACGGTGACGCGTCACGCGATCCTCGAGGCCGCGCGCGAGGTGTTCACCAGCTCAGGGTTCAGCGACGCCAACATCGCCGACGTGGTTGCGGGCGCCGGTGCCAGTGTCGGCAGCCTCTACCACCACTTCGGCGGCAAGGGCGACCTCTACCTCGCGCTGTTCGAGGAGTACCAGGCGCGGCAGGAGGCTCTCGCCGCCGCAGCCGTGTCAGCAGCCAAGGATGCCGGGGAGACCGACCGCATCGCGCTGTTTGTGTCGGGTGCACGCGCGTACCTGGACGGCTGCTGGACCGAGCGCGAGCTCACCCGGCTGTTCCTGACCGGGGGCGGGCCTGCCGGTTTCGAACTCGTCGCCCGCCGGCGCTACCGGGACTGGACGCGACTCAACGAGATCCTGCTGCTCGCCGACGGTGAGCCGGAGAACGAAGCACTCGTGCTGGTCCTGACCGCGATCGTTTCGGAGGCCGGCAGCGAAGTAGCGGTGGCCGAATCGGAAGAACGCGCGTCGCGCCTGGCCGAATCAGTCCTCGGCCTCATCGCGCGGATCGGCACACCGAGCTAATTGTTGCTGTCCGCGTCGGCCGGCGCCGCTGCAGCGAGCCGGGTGCGGGCGCCGTCGAGCCACTGCTGGCACATGACGGCGAGCTGCTCGCCGCGCTCCCACAGGGCGAGTGATTCCTCGAGCGGGATCCCGCCGCTCTCCAGCCGGCGTACGACGTCCTCGAGCTCGGCCCGCGCCGCCTCGTAGGAAAGCTTCTCGCTCATGGCCACCGGCTCCCGCGCTAAACGATTGGCGTCCTATACGACACTCGTCGCATGACATCGGCGCCTACCGTACGCCGCGCCGGGCAAGAAGATGCCGCGGCGCTGGTCGACCTGCGCGCCGCAATGATCGAGTCGGTCAACGGCTGCGCACCTGCCGACAACGGCTGGCGGCAGACCTGTGAGCGGATGCTTCGCGACAAGCTCGCGCCGGACAGCCAGGAATGGGCCGCGTACGTCGTCGACGGACCGGACGGCGTACCGGTCTCCTGCGTCGTCGGCTGGGTCATGGAGCACCTGCCCGGTCCCCGCAACGTCAGCCCCGGGCGTGGCTACGTGGCCTCGATGTCTACCGCACCGGACGCGCGCGGCAAGGGCTTCGGCCGGGCGGTCTTCGCGGAGCTCATGGAGTGGTTCGACGTCATCGGCATCGATGAGGTGGCCTTGCTCGCCTCCGACATGGGCGAGCCCCTCTACGCAGACTTCGGCTTCACGGTGTCGGGGCCGAAGGCGATGGTGTGGCTGCGTCGACGGTGACGTCGATGTCGCCGTGCGCGACCCGGATATGCAATCGGTCGCCGGCTGCCAGGTCGCTTGCGTCCCTGACGATGTGGCCGTCCGGCGCGAGCACGACGGCGTAGCCGCGTTCGAGTGTTGCGGCGGGGGAGAGTGCGGCGACCCGCGCTCGTGCATGCTCGACGTCGCGATACGCGCCGTCGATGCATGTCGTCACGACGCGATGCGCCCTGGTGCGCAGTGCCACGAGCTGCACCGCCCGCTGCTCGACTCCGGCCAGCGGGTCGGCGATTGCGGGCCGGCTGCGTACGGCGTCGAGCCAGGACTGCTCGCGGTCGATCCGTTGCGTGATGGCGCGTCGCGCCGCCATCACAAGTCTTTCGACAGTGCGCGACTCCTCGACGACATCGGGCACCACTCGCTTTGCCGCATCGGTCGGCGTACTCGCCCGGTAGTCAGCGACGTAGTCGAGCAGCGGGCTGTCGGTCTCGTGTCCGATTGCCGAGACGACCGGCGTCAGGCAGGCCGCAACGGCCCGGCACAGTGCCTCGTCGGAAAATGGCAGCAGGTCTTCGACGGAGCCCCCGCCGCGCGCGATGATGATGACGTCGACGGCGGTCATCCGGTCGAGCTCGGCGACGGCAGCCATCACTTCGCGGGTCGCGTTCATGCCCTGCACGGACACTTCGCGGATTTCCAGATGGACGGCGGGCCAGCGGCGTTTCGTGTTCTCGACGACATCGCGCAGTGCAGCGGAGTTGCCGCCGGAGATGACGCCGACGCTGCGCGGCAGGAACGGCAGGCGCTTCTTGCGGTCGGCCGCGAACAGACCTTCCGCCGCAAGCATCGACTTCAGTTGCTCTAGCCGCGCCAGGAGTGCGCCGACGCCGACGGGACGGATCTCGAACGCGGTGAGCTGCAACGAGCCGCGCCCGATGTAGAAGTCCGGCTTGCACCACACGACGACGCGCTGACCGTCGACGAGGGGAGGCTCGACCGCCTCGCTGACCGCTCGACCGCAGGTGACGCGCAACGACACGTCGGCGACCGGGTCGCGCAGTGTCATGAAGACGGTGCCGGCCCCTGGCCGCTTGGACAATTCGGTGATCTGGCCCTCGACCCACACCCGACCGAGCCGGGCGACCCACTCACCGATGTGTCGCGCGACCGTGCGCACCGGGATCGGCTGCTCGGCACTCGTCTCTACGGCCACCGCGTCACCCTACGGCGTACGGCGCGCGTGCCGGATGAGCCAGAACGTCGTGAATATCGGCAAGAAGACGGCCAGCAGTACGAGCAAAAGGCCCAGCACGGCTGGCGACGAGGACGAGCCAGCCCCGCTTGTTCGGAGTGGAACGAGGGCCGCCATGCCGCCGAGTAGCAGACTTCCAGCCAAACCGCCGGGAATGAGCAATGTGCCAATCAGCTTGTCGCGCGTAGTCCACGCCGCGGAGCTCCAGAGCAACGCGAGCCCGACGAACCAGCCGACGCCGAACAGGAAGCCGCCGCCCAGCAGCAGTCCGACAGCGATGGCGTCGCGCGTCGCAATCTGCGGCCGTGCGGCGGGCATATCGGAGTACGCCGCCGCAGCGATTTCTTCGGGAGTGCCCACACTGTTGAGAAGCTCGTCGATCGTGGTTGCCGACGGGTCGGGATGCTCGCTGAGCGCGTCGTCGATGTGCGCCTGGATGTCCCTGACGATCTCGGTACGCCGGTCGCGCGGCAGGTCGCGCAGTGCGCGGTCGAGCCGGTCCAGGTATTCGCGCACCTGCGGTGCCCTGACGTCCTGCATGACTACATCTCCCCTTTGAGTACGCGGTCGACAGCGCCGCGGAACAGCGTCCATTGGTCGGCGAAACTTCTGACCGCGAGCTCGCCGCGGCTGGTCAGGCGGTAATACCGGCGGGGCGGCCCGGCCTTGGATTCCCGCCAGGTCGAATCCACCATGCCGTCACGGCGCAGGCGCGACAGCATCGGGTAGACGGTGCCCTCGCTGGTGACCAGCACCCCGTCCGCTCCGAGGTCGGCGATCAGGTCGCCGGCGTACCGCTCGCCGTCGCGCAGGGTAGCCAGGACGCAGAACTCCAGCGTTCCCCGACGCAGGTGCGTCAGCAGCTGATCCGGTTCCATGTGACGCATGGTAGTAGGTCACACATGGTTGTCAACTCGCTGTCCACAGACTGCATCTCACGCTTGAAGGTGTCCGAGTTCTGCCGTAGAGTCGAACGTATGTTCGAATCAGATGCCCTCCCGAGATCAAGCCCCGCGCGGCACGTGCGCGGTGATGTCGGGGCGTATGCGACGGCCGAGGACGGGTCGCTGGAACTGTTGTGGGAACGCAAGATGACCGACCAGGAAGTAGTCAGATGGCTGGTCAGGCTCCCGCTATCTGCGGCCGCGATGCAGCACCTCGACGCGGTCGACGTCAACGCGCTGAACGCCCACGATCGGGTGAGTGCGCTCGCGTTGTGGGATCGCTATCGGTCGTGGCTGGACGCGCAGGTGCAGCGCGCGATGCTCGCGGTGGCTGGACCCGGCCCGGCGGGGCCGGCGCCGGTGCTGCCGGGCGGTTCGGACCGCCCTGATGATGTGGGCCGGGAGGAGGTGGCGGCCGCGTTGGGCATCTCGTCGGGGTCGGCGGCGGTGCGGCTGCGGGTGGCGCGGGAGTTGCACGCCCGG
>JBDSAK010000472.1:0-3000 GCA_039922195.1 Mycobacteriales bacterium | reverse complement strand
AACTGCGCTCGGTACGCCGCGTCCCGGCGGGCAGCAAGCAGCCCGGTGACCTGATCTTCTTCCGGACCCGCTCCGGACGCGTCGACCACGTCGGCATCTACGCAGGCGGCAACAAGGTGTATGCGGCGTCTCGCGGGGCTGGTCGCGTGAAGCTGCAAACCATCTATGGCCGGCACACCGTGGGGCGCGTCGGGTAGGTCTTGCCCCAGAACGCGTACTCGTAGCAGGGCGTGAAACCGGCTCTGGCATACAGCGCCGGCGCAGCCGTGTTGTCGCCGTCCATCTGCAGGTAGGCGCGCTTCGCGCCGTGGTCGCGCGCCCACACCGCAAGTGCGGCGAGCACTGCCGCGGCGCAGCCCTGCCTGCGGTACGCCGGCAGCGTCGCCATGTTGAACACGCCGAGCCAGTCGCCGTCGGAGACTCCGCGACCCGCGGCCGCGGGCGCTCCGTCGAGGGTGACAAGAGCGAACGCCGACGGTTGGGCCACGCCGTCCAGCAGTGCGCGGGCAGCTCGTCGGTGCTGTTCGAACGACGAGTTCACTTGCGCGACGACGTCGTACCAGGTGCCGCTCACCACGCCCGAGATGTCAGCGCGGCTCGCGTCGCCGACGGCCACAACACCGTCGAGTTCCGCGACCTGCACAGTGCGGGCGGCACGTGCGATGCCGTAGCCGCGAGAAATGAGTTCGTCGGCCAGACCGACCGGCCTGGCCGTCGGAGCAAGTTGGATGAGCAGCGGGAGCTCGCGTTCCGCGTAGAACTCCCCTGCCGCGGCGAGCTTTTCGTCGAGCGGCAGCCCGCCGTGCTCCGCCCGAGGCCACACCGAGTTGGCCCGGCCGGTCACCCCGCCGCCGGCTCGCAGCACCCAGCCATCGACGTCGCGCTGCTCCAGTGGCGGCCAGGCACGCGCCGAGACCTCTTCGATCTCGCGGACTACGGACAGCTCCATCTACGTCGCCTTCGCGGCAGCCTTCTTGGCGCCGGGGGTCCTGGTGGCGGGGGTCCTGGTGGCGGGGGTTTTGGCGGCCGGGGTTTTGGCTGTCGCCTTCTTTACGGCCGGCTTCTTTGCGGCCGGCTTCTTTGCTGCCGGCTGCTGCGCGCCCTTCGCCGCGGCCTTCGTGTCCTTCTTGTAGGCGCGCACTTCCTGTAGCGAATCCGGGTCGGTGATGTCAGCCACCGACAGATACGTGCCGGGCTGACCGAACATGCCAGCCGCCTCCTGCCAACCAGACGTCGAGACGCCGTACTGCTTGCCGAGCAGTCCGATGAAGATGCGCGCCTTCTGCTCGCCGAACCCGGGCAAGGTCTTGATGCGCTTGAGCAGGTCCGCGCCATCTGCCGCTCCGGTCCACGGGGCGGCGGCATCGCCGTGGTACTCCTCGACCAGCACGCGGCACATTTGCTGCACCCGCTTGGCCATCGACCCGGGGAATCGGTGCAGCGCCGGCGGTCCGGTGAAGTGCTTGATGAGCGACTCCTCGTCGTACGACGCAATCTCCGTCGCATCGAGATCGCGGCCCAGCCGATCGCGCAGTTTCGCGGGCGCCGCGAACGCCCACTCGAGCGGGATCTGCTGATCGAGCACCATCCCGATGACCAGCGCGAGCGGGTCGCGCGACAGCAACGCGTCGGCTTCGGGTTCGCCGGACAGGTAGAGCTTGGGAGCCTTCGACTTCGCCATGTCGCCACCCTAGCGATCACCGATGCGATTGCCGCGCGATGATGACCCCCATGGAACAGATTGACATCGGCGAGAAGGGGCTGCGGCTCGGACAATTGCTCAAGCTGGTCGGCATTGCAGACACCGGTGGTAACGCCAAGGAATTGCTCGCGGCGGGGCTCGTCACGCTGAATGGCGAGGTGGAGCAGCGCCGCGGAGCGCAGCTCAAACCCGGCGACGTCGTCCGCTGCGGCGAGGCCGAGGTTCAGCTCGGCTGAGCTTGTGCGTCGAATTTCGTTCGGTTTGCACCTGTCGAAATTTCCCGATACGGCGCATAGTAGGTGCGGCCGCGCGACGGATCCGCGCGGCACCCTTGTGCCAGGAGGCCGCATGTTCGTGTCAGCCCCGTCCGGTCGGCGTCGCGCCCGCGCAACCCGCATGCGCACATTCGCGGCTTTCGCCGCGGCGGCCGTCACCGCCAGCCTCATCGGAGCAGCGCCGGCCGCCGGCAAGCCCGCGCCGCCGCCGCCCGGCCCGGCCGGTGCGGCTCCAGGGGCGCCCGGCGGCAGTTCGACGTGGACAACCGGCGCGAAGACCGGAATCGGTACGTCGACGACCGTGGCGTCGAAGGTGTGGCACACACTCGCCCAGGGCGTGCTGACGGAGGTCTACTACCCCACAGTCGACGTCGCGAATGTGCAGGACCTGCAGCTCGTCGTCTCCGACGGCGCGACGTTCACCGAACTCGAACGCGATGCGACGACCCAGCAAACGCGGCTCCTCGACCCGTCGTCGTTGACCTACCAGCAGATCAACACCGACCGCGACGGCCGCTACCGCATCGACAAGACCTACGTCACCGACCCGCAGCGGTCGACGGTGCTTGTCGACATCCGGGTGCGTAGCCTCGACGGCGGCACCTACACCCCCTACGTGTTGTACAACCCCTCGCTCGCCAACACGGGCACCGGCGACAGCGGCGACGCGGCGGGACAGGCGCTCCTTGCGCGTGACGGCACCGTCGCGAGCGCGCTCGTTGCCAAGCCCGCCTTCACCCGCATCTCCAGCGGGTTCTCCGGAACCAGCGACGGGTGGACCGATCTGCGCACGGACCACGACCTCGACTGGACGTACAAGACAGCGGCTGCCGGCAACCTCGTGCAAGTCGGTCAGCTCGCTCCTGCCGATGGAGGCAAGCCCTCGGACACGACCATCGCATTGTCGTTCGGCGCCTCGCAGAACGCAGCACTCGGTACGGCGAACGCGTCTCTGCGCCTGCCTTTCTCGGCTACCCGCGACGCGTACGTCGACGGCTGGCACGCCTACCTCGCGAGCATCGC
>JBDSAK010000471.1:0-6365 GCA_039922195.1 Mycobacteriales bacterium | reverse complement strand
ACCAAGCGAGTCCCGTCACGAACCCATCCAGCGCCGTAACTCCGTTGTCGACGCGTTGCGCGGTCTTGACGAGCCAATACAGCTTTGTGGGTCCGCTCAGATCTTCCTCGCCCCACCGCACGGCGCTGTACACGAGCGTGTTGCCGCCGGGCTCGACGTAAAGCCCGGCGACCGATTCGTCGACCGGCGTGCTCGTGACGATCTCAACCTTGCGCGTGACTCGGTCGACGCGAACGATGCGGCCACCCCGAATTTCCTCTGCATTCCCGCAGCTCTGTGCGGAAAACAGGGCGTCTCCAGTCAACGCAAGCTGCCCGAAGCCGCCAAAGCATGGGGGTAGTTCGTGGCTTTCCGTCTTCTCTGCCGTCGCTGCGGAGAGGTCCAAGACGTCGACCTGGTAGTTGCCGGCGTCGGTCACACTGCGCACAAACGCGATCTCGTTGCGCTCCGGATGCCACGCGAGTGCAGGAACGTAGGTGGGGTGGGGGATGTCCGCAATCTGCCGGAGTCGCTTCCCGCTCGAAGCGTCGTACTCGTCAAGCACGTCGGTCACGCCCCCTCGGCATCCGCCGGCTCGAAGTGCAGCGATTCGCGTGCCATCCCCGTTCAGGGCGAACGCCATGACTACTGAGGTGGGATGGATGACGACTTCACTGCCACCGCCGGCACTCGGGACGCGGTAGACCCCGGCCGCGCACTGGCCGCCGTGGCCGATGTAATAGACGTACGCGCCGTCGGGCGACGCAGCCACGTCGGTGACGTCGCCGAGGCCGCGGTCTTCCGTGAGGAAGCGGACGGTGCTGCCATCCTGCTTAGAGATCAGGGCGACACGCGTCCCGCCGTCGATGTGCACGATGGCGGCAAAGTTCGGACCGAGGCGACCGGCGTTGATCGATCGAATCGGCGGCGGCTGAAACTTGTCTGCAGTCGGTGTGCCCGTCGGCAGCGCCGTCGAGGTGACTGCGATGTCCGATGCACTTCCTGTCGGCGGTGGCGTATCAGTCTCAGTCACTGCATCCGGGCTCGACGCGGCATCGTTTGTTGCGGTTGTCGCCGGATCATCGATCGGCGAGGAGCCCTCCCCGCTCGTCAAGAGGACGCCGGCGACGATGGCCGCGGTGGCGCCGGCTGTTGCGCCGCCGTACTGCAGCAGTTGGCGCCACTTGCGTCGGCGGTCAACGCCCGCACGCAGCCTCGGCCAGGCATCCGCAGCTGGCAGGACCCCGTTGGCTTCCTCGAACAGCACGCGCCGCAGCTTGTCTTCATTGCCGGTCATGCCAGTGCCTCCAAAGACTTCGCGAGCGCCGCCATACCGCGGTGAACGTGCGTCTTGACGGCGCCGTTGCTGCACCCCATCGCTGCGGCGATCTCGTTCTCGCTCAGATCTCCGTAGTAGCGCAGAACAATCGCCTCGCGCTGCCTCTTCGGCAGTTTGCGCAGCTGCGCGATGACCTCTGCGCGCTCGGCTCCGGCGATCGCGCCGTACTCGGCGCTGGGTCCGTGCGGCATCGGTTTCGGCGCGTGTTTGATGGCGACGAGCCGACGGCGCATCCGCGACCTCGCGAGGTTGACGACGGTCTGGCGCAGATATGCCAGCGCACTCTCCGGATCGTCGATGCGCTGCCACGCGCCGTGCATCTTGATGTACGCGTCCTGCACGACCTCTTCGCTCGCACCCCGGTCGTCGAGCAACAACCCTGCCAGTCTGAGCAGGCTCGTGTAGTGCTGGAGATACAGCGCGGTCAGCGCTTCGTCGGCATCCGAACGCACGATCGTGGTGCTGCCTCTCCGGAGCGCGGCGACGGTCACGACGAGTCAGACGCTCGCCCCGCGGCGTTGGTTGACGTCAGCATCGAAGAATCTCTCAGAGACACCTGGACGAGCGCGATGCCGCGCTTGCTGTGAAGCGCGAACGCCGTGAACTCCTGTCGCCCCAGACGGGCGGACGCGTGGGGCGCGCGATGTCCATCGCAGCCGGTGCATATCTTGGCTTTGTCCCCAGGTGGCCGTTCGCTCAAGAAACTGTCGGAGGCCTCCGGTAGAGTCGAACACATGTTCGAATCGACGAGCCAAGCCGTACCCGCACCGCAGGCGTGGGCGTCGGCCCGGGCTGCCGCGACGGCGTCAGAGGCGCGCACCTCGACCTCCGGGCCGCAGCACCTGATCGCTGCCCAACGGTTCGGGCGAGTGATGGCCGGCGCACCCGCCTTGCCCGACGCCGAGAGCCTGCTCCGCGCGCGTTCCCCCCAGCCGGCGCGGCTGGTCCTCGCCCGGATCGCCGCTCTACCGCCATCCGCGCAGACACTGGCCGATCTGCACGCGATCGACCCGGGGCAGCTGGGCGCGCACGACCGGGTCAACTGGCTGGCCTTGTGGGAGCGGCACCGCGGCTGGTTCGACGCGCACGCCCAAGGCGGGATCGTCGCCGTCGGTGGTTCTTCTCCTCCGCCTGCCTACCCTCGACAGCCCGACAGCGCGCGTGACGACATCGGCCGCGAGCACGTCGCACTCGCCCTGCGGCTGTCATCGGCGACCGGCGGCGGCCGCCTCGACACCGCCCGGGAACTCACCAACCGGCTGACCCGCACCCTCGACGCCCTCCGCGAGGGCCAGCTCACCTACTGGCACGCCAAAGCCGTCGCCGACGCCGTCGCGCCGCTCGACGACGCCGCCGCGCTCGCCGTCGAGCGGATCACCCTCGACGGCGCGCCGTCATTCGAGACCCTCACGCAGTTCCGCCACCGGGTCGCCCGCGCCGTCATCGGCGCCGACCCCAAGACCGCCGACGAGGCGCACCTGGCCGCAGTCGTCACCCGCAAAGTCGTCCTGTGGCGCGAACCGCACGGGATGGCGACCGTCGCTGCCACCCTCACCGCGGACGAGGCAGCGACCGCGATGGCCGCCCTCACCGCCCTCGCACACCGCACCCGCGCCGACGGCGACGACCGGCCGGTCGATGTGCTGCGCGCCGACGCGTTCGCCCAGCTGTTCGACGCCGCGCTCGCCAACCCCCACCTGCCCACCCAGCAACGCACCCACCCCACGTCGGGATGACCATCGACTCCGCCACTCTGATGGGACTCGCTGAGCATCCAGGGCATTTGGATGGCTACGGCCCGATCCCACCGGTGATGGCCCGGCGAATCGCCGCCGGAGGCGACTGGCACCGGCTCGTCACCGACGCGGTCACCGGCGCGCTGCTCGACTACGGGCGCACCGCCTACCGGCCGCCGGCCGAGCTCGCCGACTTCGTCACCGCCCGCGACCGCACCTGCCGCTTCCCCACCTGCTCGCGGGCCGCCCGGCTCTGCGACATCGACCACGCCGAGCCGTACGACCACGCCCATCCCGACGCCGGCGGCGCGACGAGCAGCGCCAACTGCGGGGCAGCATGCCGGCGCAACCACCGGCAGAAAACCGCCGGCGACGTCCTCCTGATCAGCCACCCCGACGGCTCAGCGACCTGGACCACCAAGTCCGGGCACACCTACCACCGACCCGCGATCGACCACTGCCCCGAACACACCGCCCACCTCAAGGACCTGCGTGAGCGCGCGGCCGCGCAGGTCAACCGAGTCGACTACCTCACGCCGATCGTCATGCACGAGCCTCACGACCTTGACGACCCCGACGACGAGCTGCCGACCACGGACCCCACGGCGACACGCAAGACGCAGGGCGCGGACGACTCAACAGCGATAGCGCACGACAGCCACGCGAGAGACCAACCGCCGGATGAACCGCACACCGGGACGCACGCCGGGAACGACCCGCCGACAACGTGACCGGTCTGCACAACATGATTTGGCCTGCACAACATGACTGACGGCGCGCACAACATGATTGGCCTGCACACCAAAGGGCCTTGTGCTTCATTGCATTCAGTCGAGGTCCTCGGCGAGCGCGAGCCATTCGTGCTCAGCGGCGGTGCGCTCGTCGTGCAGCGCCGTGAGCTGCACGTCGAGCTCCTGCACCGCCGCGTAGTCCGAGCCGAGTTCCGCCATCTGCGTGTGCAGCTTGATCTCCGCCGTGTCGAGTTTGGCGATCAGTCTCTCGAGGCGGGTGAGTTCCTTCTTCGCCGCTCGCGTGTCGGTAATGCGCGCGGGCTTGGTCGACTGGGTGGTCGGTTCGCCGGCGAGGGCGGTACGCCGCGCGGCGACGTACTGCTCGACGCCGCCGGGCAGGTCGCGCAGTCCCTGTCCGGTGACCATCAGCATCCGGTCGCAGGTGCGCTCGAGAAAGTAGCGGTCGTGACTGACGACGACCAGCGATCCCGGCCAGCCGTCAAGGTAGTCCTCCAGCGCGGTGAGGGTCTCGATGTCGAGGTCGTTGGTGGGCTCGTCCAGCAGCAGGACATTGGGCTCGGCAATGAGCAGCCGCAGCACTTGAAGCCGGCGCTTCTCCCCGCCGGAGAGGTCGCCCACGCGCGCCCACTGCCGGGCAGAGGGAAACAGGAATCTCTCCAGCAATTGCCCAGCGGTCATCGTCTTGCCGGGCACGGTGATCTCGCGCGCGATCTCCTCGACCGACTCGAGAACACGCGCTTCGGGGTCGACCGGCTGGGGTTCCTGCTCCAACGTGGCCACGCGAATCGTGATGCCGCGCTTGATGGTTCCCGAGGTCGGCTGCAGGGTGCCCGCGAGCAACTTGAGCATCGTCGACTTGCCGGCGCCGTTCGGACCGAGCACCCCGATCCGGTCCCCCGGCCCCAGCTGCCAGGTCACCCGATCGAAAATCGCGCGGTCGCCGTACCGCACGCCGACATCGGTGAACTCCAGTACCAGTTTGCCGAGGCGGGCGGTCGCGAACTCGACCATCTTCAATTCGTCGCGCGCGGGCGGCTCGTCGTCGATCAGTGCGTTGGCTGCATCGATGCGGAACTGCGGTTTGCTGGTGCGCGCGGGCGGTCCCCTGCGCAGCCAGGCAAGCTCCTTCTTGAGCAAGTTCTGCCGCCGCGCTTCGGTGAAGGCAGCCACTCGGGCGCGTTCCGCTTTGGCGAGCACGTAGACCGAGTAGCCGCCGTCGTACCGATGCACCGAGCCGTCGGCGACCTCCCACGTCGAGTTGCACACGGCGTCGAGGAACCAGCGGTCATGTGTCACGACGAGCAGAGCGCCGCGCCATTCGGACAGGTGCCGCGCCAGCCAGTCGACTGCTTCCAGGTCGAGGTGGTTGGTCGGTTCGTCGAGCACGATCAGGTCGTGTTCGCCGATGAGCAGCGCCGCGAGCGCAACGCGTCTGCGCTCACCACCGGAGAGCCCGTCGACTACGGTGTCGAGATCGGTGAGCAGCAACCCGTCGAGGATCTCGCGCACCCGGCGGTCGCCGGCCCACTCGTGTTCCCTACGCGACCCGAGCACGACCTCGGTGACGGTCGCTCCGGCCGGCAGCGTGACTTCCTGCGGGAGTACGCCGACGCGCAGTCCCCCGCGATGCGTCACCCGCCCCTCGTCGGGAGTCTCCTGCTGCGTGAGCAGGCGGACGAGGGTGCTCTTACCGCCGCCGTTGCGGCCCACGAGCCCGATGCGTTCGCGGTCGTCGATGCCCAGCGACACGCCGTCGAGGAGAACGGTCGTGCCGTAGGTCTTGCCGACGCCTTCGATGTTGACGATGTTCACTGGGGCTCGCGAGCCTCCACGACACGGGCGCCCGCGACGGGGCCGTGCGCGCGGCGAACCGACCGGCAGGTGCCGGTGCCGGCGAGAGCGGCGGCGATCGCCGTGGCGTCGGCTTGCGAGCGCGTGAGGAACGCGCAGGTCGGTCCGGAGCCGGACACGACGCCGCCCAATGACCCGAGTTCCATCCCTGCTTCGAGCACCCGTCGAAGCGCGGGTCGCAGCCGCAGTGCCGGAGCTTGCAGGTCGTTGTGCAGCGCGCGGCCGAGCGCCACGGCATCGCCCGCTCGCAGGGCGGACAGGACGGCGTCCGGATCATGTTCGGGCACCGGGTCGCCGCGGTCGTACTCGGCGTACACCGACGGGGTCGACAGGCCGCGCTCGGCGAGGGCGAACACCCAGTGGAACTGGCCCCGAGCCAGGACGGGGGCGACGTTCTCCCCGCGTCCGGTCGCGAGAGCGGTGCCACCGGTCAGCGCGAAGGGCACGTCGCTGCCGAGGGTCGCCGCGATCTCGAGGATCTCGGAGCGCTCCAACCCGGTGCGCCACAACGCATCGCAGGCGACCAGCGCGCCTGCCGCGTCAGCCGATCCGCCGGCCATCCCGCCCGCGACCGGGATCGACTTGGTGATGCGCAGCAGTACGCCGCTGCTGACGCCGGCCTGTTTGGCCAGCCGGGTGGCAGCGGCGACTGCGAGATTGGCGCCGTCGATGGGTACGTCGACGGCGCCCTCACCGGTCACCTCGGCG
>JBDSAK010000470.1:0-3928 GCA_039922195.1 Mycobacteriales bacterium | reverse complement strand
TTGGTGGAGGCGGCAATAGTCAGATGGGACGTGATCAGTAACTGAACGTGGTCGCGGCCTCGTCGCTGCCTGACTCCCTGGCTAGTTCCCGACCCGATCGGGCCACGCTATCGATGAAGCGCCGCCGTGCCGAGAGTTCCTTCGGATCGCGGGAGTGTGTGGCCGGTGTCAGTCTGCCGCGGCGTCGTACTGCATCGCACCGACGACGTTGCCCGATGGGTCGGCGAACCAGATCAGGTGTCCGACGCCGGCGATCGTGCTCCGTTCCATGAGGATGCGACCGCCGGCCGCGACGATGGCGGCGGTCGCTGCCGCGACATCGCCAACGGCGATCGTGCACTCGAAGCCGAGAGTCCGCTGACCGGGTATGAGCTCGCGCCGCTGCTGCAGCGCCCCGATCAACTCGCCGCCCGTCTCAATCTGGTAAAAGCCCGGCGGGCCCCACGGGGCGAAGCGCCAGTCGAACACCGTGGAATAGAAGTCCGCGGTCGCTGCAACGTCGTCCGCGTTGATCGCGAAGTGCCGGATCGGGTCGGGCATAGCGCCTCCTGGGTTGACCTGCGTCGAAGGTAGCCCGCACAACGCGTGTCGTGCCGTCGCTCTCTTGACCATTTCTGTCGAATCTCCGACACTGCGTCGATGCTCACTGAGCCGATGGTGCGAGGGGCCGCCATCACGCCGCCGCCAGGTCGCACCGGGCTGCCGTCGGCGCTCGGCTGGGACATGTTGATCTACGCCTCACGCGGCGTACTGACTGTCGAGACACCCGTCGGCGCCTGGGTCGTGCCTCCGCACCGCGCCGTGTGGGTGCCGGCCGGTGTCGGTCACTCGCTGCTGACGACCGCTCGATCATCGCTACGCACTCTCTACTTCGCGGCCGACCTAGCCGCTCTCCCGCCTGCGTGCCGGGCGGTCAACGTGCCGCCGCTGCTGCGTGAACTCATCGTGTACGCCGTCCGCGAGAGCCCGCTGCATCGAGGGACGGCTGCGCATGAACGTCTCGCCGGAGTGCTCGTCGACCTGTTGCAGGTGCTCCCCGCCGAGCCACTACAACTGCGGCAGCCGACGGACTCCCGCGCAGCCCGCGCGGCAGGTCTGCTGCGCGAGGACCTCAGCGATACCTCGCTCGACTCGATCGCCCGTCGTACCGGAACCACGCGAAGGACCTTGGAGCGGCTTTTCGTCGCGCAAACGGGGCTGACGCTGGGGCGCTGGCGGCAGCGGGCCAGGCTGCTCGGGGCGCTGCGGCTGCTCGCCGATGGCGAAACGATCACCCGGGTCGCGGCCCGCGCCGGATACGCCACCCCCAGCGCGTTCAGCTACGCGTTCCGCCGCGAACTCGGCCAGTCACCGTCCCAGTACTTCGCCTGAGCGGTCACCCCGGTGGCTCGGCGCCGGCGAGCGCAACGCGCAGGTCGCCGTACAGCCGGGCCAGATCGGATAGCTGATAGTGCGCGTTGAGCCCGCTCGGATTCGGCAGGACCCAGGTCTGTACGCCGGCCACCAGGTCGACCGGCTGCCGGCCGATCACGGCCGCCCGGTCATCGAACCCCGAGCGGAACGCGGTCACGCCGAGGAAGGCGACCGCCTGCGGCGTGGTGCGCTCAACCTTCAACGCCAGCGCGGCGGCGCCCTCAACGAGCTCGTCGCGCGACAACTCTGCCGCAGCTGTGGTCGCCCGCGGCGCGAGGTTGGTGACGCCGACGCCGTACGACGGCAGCTCGTGCTGCTCGGACGGGCGCAGCTGCCGGGGCGTCCAGCCAGCCAGGTGCAGCGCCGGCCAGAAGCGGTTTCCCGGTCGCGCGAAGTGATGTCCCGCGGCAGCCGAATACAGCGACGGATTGATGCCACAGAAGAGCACGATCAGGTGATCGCCGAGCACGTCGTCCAGCACCCGTCCGGCGGCGTCGGCCAGATCAGTACGAGCAGGGCGCGTGGCTTTTAGCACGCCCCGACCGTAGCCACCGCGCGTCGTACTCGGGAGCCCGTAGCGCTGTGCGAGCGGAACAGGATGGCGAATCCGCCGGGACAGCACCGCCAAATAGTTGCCGGCCCGTCTGGACTTACCGAAGCACTTCGGTCGCAGCCGGCGGCCCCGTGTCGCGACCTGCTCCCGGCAAAAGCTGCGGCCGTAGCCGCTCGAGCTGAGGGCGCAGTGACAGCCCTCCCAGCAGCGCGGCTGCCCCGAGCGTGACGACAGAAACGAATTGGACCCACAGGTTCGATGGGCTCAAACTGTTGGAGATCCACAGCACCGGCGCTGTCGCGATGCTCAGAGCGCTCAGGTTGAGCACCGTCCCTTCGAACGCGACGAGCACCCGGTACGCCGGAGTGCGCCGCCGCGGCGACCCTGGTTGCGGCCACCAGCCGCCTAGGAGCGCTAATGACGGAACGCCCAGCGTCATCGCGCCGAACCACAGGCCCGGTGCACCACCCTCGCCGGCGACCTTGGCGGTCAGCCATCCGCCGACGACGCCGAGCACGATTGCGGCTCCTGGCCGAGCCAATCGCCGTGCCATTGCCATGGTCGTTGCCCGCGTCAGTCTCATGTCCACCACCCCGATTCGTGACCACAGGGTACCGAACGGCGTTGCGCCCGGTCCGGCCGCGATGTTCTCGCGCCGCGGGCGTGAAGTAGGCTCCACAAGTGCGAACGTGGACAGAGCACGGCGCGGCGTGTTGACGAAGCCGCAGCCCCGGACTTTGACCGCACGCTCGTGAGTAGTTAGGCTCTCCCTTCGTGCCCTGGGCGAACATCCCCGGTGGCACCTCTCGTGCGCCAGCGGTACGGCGGGCGCGTCCCTTTCAGCCCTGAATGTCAGGGGATGGCAGGGATGCGACACGCCCGACATCGTGGGTCGGACGACACGCTCAAAACGAACGATTCGCACGCTCAGCTCGGCACGGAATCACAATGAAGAATTTCGCTCACAGCACCAACCGACAGGGAGTGGCTTTGCCCACGATCCAGCAGCTGGTCCGCAAGGGCCGGCAAGACAAGATCGAGAAGACCAAGACGCCGGCGCTCAAGGGCTGCCCGCAGCGTCGTGGTGTCTGCACACGCGTGTACACGACCACCCCGAAGAAGCCGAACTCCGCTCTTCGCAAGGTCGCCCGCGTGCGTCTCACCAGTGGCATGGAAGTCACCGCCTACATCCCGGGTGTCGGTCACAACCTGCAGGAGCACTCGATCGTGCTCGTCCGCGGCGGCCGGGTGAAGGACCTCCCCGGCGTTCGCTACAAGATCATTCGCGGCTCGCTGGACACGCAGGGCGTCCGTAACCGCAAGCAGTCCCGCAGCCGTTACGGCGCGAAGAAGGAGAAGAGCTAATGCCCCGCAAAGGGCCAGCCCCGAAGCACCCGGTCATCATCGACCCGGTCTACGCCTCGCCGATCGTGACGTCGCTGATCAACAAGGTGCTGCTGCACGGCAAGCGTTCGACCGCTGAGAAGATCGTGTACGGCGCGCTCGAAGGTGCCCGCGAGAAGACCGGCGCCGACCCCGTCGTCACGCTCAAGCGCGCGCTCGACAACGTCAAGCCGGCCCTCGAGGTCAAGAGCCGCCGCGTCGGTGGCGCCACCTATCAGGTGCCGGTGGAGGTTCGGGCCGGCCGCGGTACGACGCTCGCGCTGCGCTGGCTGATCCAGTACAGCCGCGCCCGCCGCGAGAAGACGATGACCGAGCGGCTCATGAACGAGCTGATCGATGCGAGCAACGGCCTCGGCGCAGCCGTCAAGCGCCGCGAAGACATGCACAAGATGGCCGAATCCAACAAGGCCTTCGCGCACTACCGCTGGTAGTGGCGCACAGACCGACACACGAAGGAGAGAACAGCAGTGGCTAACGCAAGCGCCGTACTGAGCCAGGTCCGCAACATCGGGATCATGGCCCACATCGACGCGGGCAAGACCACCACCACCGAGCGGA
>JBDSAK010000469.1:0-5540 GCA_039922195.1 Mycobacteriales bacterium | reverse complement strand
ACCGTTGCTGCCGGGCGGCTATCCTCGGCGGTGTGATCGACCTCAAGCTCGTTCGAGAAGACCCTGACGCCGTACGTCGTTCGCAGCGCATCCGTGGCGATGACGAGTCGGTCGTCGACGCCCTTCTGACGGCCGATACGCGGTGGCGCGAATCGGTGCTGCGCGGCGACCGGCTGCGCGCCGAGCAGAAGTCGCTGGGCAAAGGCGTGGCCGCAGCGAAGGGCGACCAACGCACCGAGCTGCTCGCGAAACTCGGGTGCATCGCAGCCGATGTGAAAGCCGCCGAAGCAGACCAGAACGCCGCTGACGGCGACGTACGCCAGCTCCTGCTGCGCATCGGCAACATCGTGCAGCGCGGCGTACCCGAAGGCGGCGAGGACGACTACGTCGTGGTGCGGGAGGTAGGTGACCGAGGGCGAAGCGTCTGGGACTTCACCCCGCGCGACCATCTCGAGCTGGGCGAGATGCTCGGCGCCATCGACACCGAGCGTGGCGCCAAGGTGTCGGGTGCGCGCTTCTACTTCCTCACCGGGGTCGGGGCGCTGCTCGAGCTCGCCTTGGTGCAGATGGCGATGGCGCAAGCGTCCGACGCCGGTTTCACACCGGTCATCGCCCCGGCGCTCGTGAAGCCCGAGGCGATGGAAGGCACCGGTTTCCTCGGCGCGCACTCGGCTGAGGTCTACCGCCTCGCCGACGACGACCTCTACCTCGTCGGCACCAGCGAGGTGTCACTGGCCGGCATGCACGCCGACGAGATCCTCGAACTACAAGGACAGCCACGGCGGTACGCCGCGTTCTCCAGTTGTTTCCGGCGCGAAGCGGGGTCCTACGGAAAAGACACCCGAGGCATCATTCGCGTGCACTGGTTCGACAAGGTCGAGATGTTCTCGTTCTGCCCGCCGGAGCAGTCCGCCGAGGAGCACCTGCGCCTGCTGGCGTGGGAGGAGCAGTTCCTCGCCGCGCTCGAACTGCCGTACCGGGTCATCGACGTCGCAAGCGGCGACCTCGGCTCTTCGGCCGCGCGCAAGTTCGACTGCGAGGCGTGGCTGCCGAGCCAGGAGCGTTTTCTCGAGCTGACCTCGACGTCCAACTGCACCGACTTCCAGGCCCGGCGGCTCGCGATCCGGCAGCGCGGCGGCGACGGCAAACCTGCTCCGCTGCACACGCTGAACGGCACGCTCGTCGCCGTTCCGCGCGTCATCGTGTCGATCCTCGAAAACCATCAGCAGGCCGATGGCTCTGTGCTCGTGCCGGCGGCGCTGCGCCCGTTCCTCGGTGGTCGAGAGTTGTTGCAGCCGCTCGCCTGACGGGTTCTGTCGGACCTGCTTGCCACGATTGCGTCATGACCTTCATCGCTGTTGCTCTCGCTTTCGTCGTCGGTGTGCTGCTCGCGTGGTCGCTCGCGGGTTCGCGTCTTGGTGTCGCCGTGCGCCGCGCCGATCGGCTCGAGGCCGACCTCGACGCCGAACGTCGCACCGCCGGCGCTCGCGGCGATCTCAACCTGCGGCAGCAGGAAGTGGCCCACCTCGTCGCCCCACTGCGCGAGACCCTCGCCAAGGTCGAGGGTCAGCTGCACGGACTCGAGACCACGAGGCAGAGCGCGTACGCCGTACTGACAGAGCAGGTGCGCTCGCTCGCCCAGACGCACGACAAGTTGCGCGACGAGACGCGCGGCCTCGCCGACGCGTTGCGCGCGCCGAACGTGCGCGGACAGTGGGGGGAGATGCAACTGCGTCGCGTCGTCGAGCTGGCCGGGATGGTGGCGCACTGCGACTTCACCGAACAGTCCACCTCGACGACGCCCGACGGCGTACTCCGGCCCGACATGGTCGTCAGGCTGCCCGGCGGTCGCACGGTGGTCATCGACTCGAAGGTGCCGCTCGCGGCGTATCTCGAGGCTGCCCAGAGCGCTGATCTCGACGGGCGCCGCGCGAAGCTCAAGGAGCACGCTCGACGGGTGCGCGCCCACATCGATGCGCTGGCGGCCAAGGGGTACTGGCAGCGGTTCAGCCCATCGCCGGATTACGTCGTGCTCTTCGTCCCCGGCGAGGCATTCCTCGCCGACGCGCTCGACCAGGACCCGACCCTGCTCGAATACGGAGTCGAGAAGGGCGTCGTCCTCGCCAGCCCGACCTCGCTGATCATGCTGCTCAAGGCGGTGGCGCTCGGCTGGCGGGAGGAGTCTCTGGCCGCGAGTGCGCAGGAGGTCTGCACGCTTGGCAAGGAGCTGTACAACCGGCTGTCGACACTCGGTTCCCACATGGCCGGCGTGGGGCAGCACCTCGACAAAGCGGTCGACTCCTACAACAGCGCAGTCGGTTCGCTCGAGGGTCGGGTGCTCGTGACGGCACGCCGGTTGCGCGATCTCGACGTCACCGATGCCGAGCTCGCGGCGCCGCCACCGGTCGATCGTCACACCCGGCGACTGCAGGCAGCCGAGTACGCCGTCGAACTGATCGTTCTCGACGACCGCGAGCGGCTGCCGACCCGCGCCGAGTTAGAACTGGCGAACTCCGCTTAGCGCGGCGCAGCTACAGGTAAGGCCCGCTCGTCGTCGGGTTAGCGGCGTCGACCGGGACGGCGTGCGGCGGGCCGCCGGCAGCGGACATGCCGCCCGGCAGTGCGCGCCGCTGCAGCTCCGCGAGCTGCGCCTGCGCGGCCATCTGCTGCGCGATCAGCGCCGTCTGGATGCCATGGAACAGGCCTTCGAGCCAGCCGACGAGCTGTGCCTGGGCGATCCGCAGTTCTCCGTCGCTCGGTGTGGTATCCGCGGCGAACGGCAGCGTCAACCGATCCAGCTCGTCGCGCAGCTCCGGTGCGAGGCCGTCCGCGAGTTCCTCGATCGACCGCGCGTGGATCTCCTTGAGGCGGTTGCGGCTCGCGTCGTCAAGGGGCGCGGCACGCACCTCCTCGAGCAGCTGCTTGATCATCGTGCCGATGCGCATGACTTTGGCGGGGTGCTCGACGAGGTCGGTGACCGATTGGTCGTCGGGCTGGTCGGCGGTCGCGCTGGGCTGGACGATGACGATCTGACCTTCGGATTCGCTCATCCGCGCATTCTGGCCGACCGGACGTGCGGCGCGCGAACGCGCGCGTGTGAGCATGCAGTCCGCCGGGCACGCCGGATAGGACGGCGCACGCCGATTCGAGAGTCCGCTGCTGCGAGGGAGATCACCATGCCAGACGCGCTGCAATGCATCGTCGCCTGCACCGGGCCGACCGCTGAGTACCAGGCGGTGACCAAGGTTGCCGTGGCTCACGCACGCGAGACCGGCGCTCGGGTGATCTTCTACGACGTCACGCGTGACGAGACCATGACCGACGCGCGCCCGAACTTCTGGTCCGGCGAGGGCGAGGCCGAGCTCTACGACCGGCCGCTCGAGCCGGTCGCCATCGAAAAGCTCGGCTACCACGATCTCGCGCTCACCGTTCAGCAGGCCCGCGACGGCGGTGTCGACGCTTTCGGCTGGCTCCCCAACGACGCCGGCGGCCAGGCGCTTGCCGAGTACGCGCGCCGGGAGAACGCCGACCTCGTCCTGATGCCCGCCGGCACAGAACAGACAGCTCGATACGTCGACGATCTCCGCAAGGCCGACAGCGACGGCTCGATCTCGCCGACCGACAACATCCGGTTGGTCGACGACGACTCGACGATGGTCGCGCTCAGCTAGCTGCTCACAGCTGCGCGAGCAGCGTCGTCTCGCCCTGGTACGCCGTCAGCACGACGCCCGGCAGCGCGCGTCGAAGCAGCCGTGCGCACGCCTCGTTCTCCGAGAGCATGGTTCCGGTGAAGCGGCGTACGCCGGCCCGGCGCGCCTGTCGTGCCAGCTCGGTCACGAGCGCGACGCCGATCCCGCGCCGTTGAGCGTCGTCCTGGACCACGACGGCGATCTCGGCAGTGCCGTCGTCATCGCGCAGCCGGCTGTAGCGGGCGACCCCGACGATCTCGCCCATGGCGTCCACAGCGACGATCGCGGCGCGGCGATTCCCGTCGACGTCCAAGAGCGGCCGGAGTGGTGTCGGGTCCGAGTAGTAGGTCAGGAACCGCCGGTAGATCGTCTCGGGCGAGAGCCGAAAGAACAGTCGAGACATCCGCTCCTGTTCGTTCCGCTCGAGCGCACGCAGCACGACATTCGGCGCAGTCGTCGTCACCCGGTCACCTTTCGGCGCCCGCGCCGAGGAGCAGTTAGGGACTCGATGTAGCCTCCAACGTGCTCGACGGCCCGCTCCATGTGCCGCACGTCGCCGTACAGCTTCGTGAGCATGACCGCCCCTTCGAGGGTCGCGGTCACCACGGTGGCCACCGTGCGCGGATCGGTCCCGGGACGAAGCTCACCATCCGCAACGCCCTGCTTGACGGTCGCTCCGATCAGGCGTTGCCACGATGTCATCGCGTGCTGCGCCACCTCGCGCAATGCCGGGAGCCCGTCGTCGGACTCCGTCGCCACGTTGAGCACGGGGCAGCCGCCCTGGAACTCCCGATCGGACGCCAGGTGCCCAATCACGGAAACGATCGCGTGTAGCCGCTCGATCGAGCCGACGACTCCGTCCAGCGCAGACTCGAATCGCTCCGCGATGCGGGCGATCTGGTAGTCGAATGCCGCAACGGCGAGCTGCTCCTTGCTGCCGAAGTGGTTGTACAGCCCGCCCTTCTGCAGCCCGGTGGCCTGCAGTACGGCAGCCATGGATGTGCCGGCGTACCCGCGGGTGTTGAAGACCTGGGCCACGTCGCGCAGGATGCGCGCTCTGGTTGCCGAACCACTCATGACTTCCTCCAGACCGACCGGTCGGTCGCTTCAAGAATGCCTCAGGATCGTGCCGACGTCAAAGCGTCGACGGCGAAGAAATGTCAGGTCTGAGGTGCTCAGCTAGTGTTTGGCCCATGGCGCCTCCCGCGGGTTCCACTGACGACCTTCCGACTCTCACGTTGCCCCCAGCCGGCAGTTCGCCCGCGCGCGCGCGCATGTTCGCCACCGAGCGGCTGCACGCGTGGGGCCTGGCGGACTGCGCGGACGCCGTTGCATTGCTCGTCAGCGAGCTGGTCACCAACGCGTTGCTGCACGCGCGCACCGAGATGACCGTCGCGGTCACCCGCTCCGACGGCTGCGTGCTCGTGGAGGTGACCGATGGCAGCGTGGAGTCGCCGATGACCCGGAAGTTCAGCGTCCATGCCGGCACCGGCCGCGGGCTGCAGCTGGTGGACACCTTGGCGCGCGCGTGGGGGGTCCGGCGCCTGGAGGGAGGCAAGACCATCTGGGCCGAGATCGCAACCGGTTCCGGGGACCAGATCGTCGCGCCGTTCGATCTCGAAGGCCTCGACGCGCGATGACGGTGCCCATGGACGCCGCTCACGAGGTGCGACTCATTCGCTTTCCGATTGCCGTGCAGGCCCGGGCCCAGGAGCAACACGCCGAGCTCATGCGGGAGTTCGCGTTGTTGGCGATCGACGGGCCGGGGGAACGCGGCGCGCACGAAGTCCCCCTGCGGCTCAAGCGCGTGATGGACGAGCTGATGGTGCGCTACGCGGGCTTCGGCGCGGC
>JBDSAK010000468.1:0-3244 GCA_039922195.1 Mycobacteriales bacterium | reverse complement strand
CCCGCGTCGACCCGGACTTCGTCGAGCGACTCGTCGAGCGCTACGACCCGTCGACCGGCGCGATGTGCGTCGGCGCGCAGATCGTGTCGTGGGACGGCGAGCGCCTCGATTTCGGCGAGGGCGCGGTCAACTTCTACGGCATGGGCCAGCAGATCGGCTACGGCATGCCGGCGGCCAGTGGCGACACGGAAGACGGCAAGGAGATCCTGTTCGCCTGCGGCGGTGCGATGCTCGTCAATCGGCGTACGTTCCTGGACTCCGGTGGCTTCGACGACGCGTTCTTCGCCTACTTCGAGGACGTGGATTTCGGCTGGCGGCTATGGGTTCTCGGCTTCCGGGTCGTTTTCGCCGCGAAGGCCAGGGCGTACCACAAGATGCACGGCACCTCATCGCGCTTCCCGTCGCACCAGCGCTTCCTGCTGTACGAGCGCAACGCGCTGCGGACGCTGCTGAAGAACTACGACGACGTCAACCTGCACCGCGTGCTCGGACCAGCGCTCATGTTGCTCATCCAGCGCACGCTGATGCGCGGCGGTGGGCTCAACCGGCCGGCGTACACGATCGGCGGCGACACGGCCGAGACCGACGTCATCGACCGGGTCGCACTCGCACACCTGCACGCGGTCGGCGACATCGTGGCCGACTTCGACCAGATCATGGAGAGCCGCACGACGATTCAGCGCGCCCGCAAACGCGGCGACGACGAGGTGCTGGCGATGTTCGGCCGGCCGTTCTGGCCGGTGCTGCCGCAGCGCGAGTACGCCGAGCTGCAGGAACGATTGATCACCGCCTTCGGCCTCGACGACGTGATGCCCAAAGCGCGGGCGAGCCGCGTGTTGATCGTCGCCAACGACCCGGTCGCCGAGAAGATGAGCGGGCCGGCGATCCGCGCGTGGGAAATTGCCAAAGCGCTGGCCGGTACGGCGGACATCACCGTCGCAGTGCCGGTGGAGTCGACGTTGGAAGCGCCTGGCGTGACCCTCGCGACATACACCGACGAGGCGTCGCTGTTCGCGATCGCCCAGACCGCCGACGTCATCCTGATCCAGGGCTACACGATCAGGAAGAACCCGAGCCTCAAGCGGGTGCCCGCCGTACTCGTCGTCGACCTCTACGACCCGTGGCTGTTCGAGAACATCGAGCTGCACACCGACGAGCCGCGAGGCGATGCCGCACTGGCGCACGACGCTGCGGTGCTGAATGAGCTGCTCGACGAGGGCGACTTCTTCATCTGCGCATCCGAGCGGCAGCGCGATTACTGGCTCGGTATGCTCGGCGGCCGCGACCGGCTCACGCAGGGTCAGTACGCCGCCGACCCGACACTGCGGATGCTCATCGACGTGGTGCCCTTCGGCCTGCCCGACCGCGCACCTCGGCACATCCGGCCGGTGCTCAAGGGGGTGCACCCCGCAGTCGCGGCGGACGACCTCGTCGTGTTGTGGGGCGGCGGCACGTGGGACTGGTTCGACCCGCTCTCCGTCATCGACGCGTTCAAGCTCGTCATCGAACAGGTGCCCAACGCGAAGCTGTACTTCCTGGGCTTCCAGCTGGAGTCGAGCGGCGCGAAGGTGATGCGAACCGCCGAGATGGCTAGGAGACGCGCCGCGACGCTTGGGTTAGAGGGCAAGTCGGTCATCTTCGGCGACTGGGCGCCGTACGACCTGCGCGAGGCATATCTGCTCGAGGCCGACGTCGCGGTCACTGCGGTGCGCGATCTCGCCGAGACGAGATTGTCCTTCCGTACCAGGGTCCTCGACTACCTCTGGGCGAAGCTGCCCGTCGTGTCGACCGAAGGCGACGTGCTCTCGGATCTGGTCAGGGACGAGCGGGTCGGCATCGTCGTACCGCCAGGCAATGCGCCGGCGCTGGCCGCAGCACTGGTGCGATTGCTGAAGAGCCCGGCATTGCGGGCTGACTGCGCGGCCAACGCCGGAGAGGTCGCGAAGCGCTTCACCTGGCAGGGCGCTGTGGCGCCGCTGCGGCACGTCATCGCCAAGCCGTGGCAGTGGGACGACGCGCGCGGGCTGCGGCCGCGCGGGCGTCGGCTGACCGAAGAGACCCGCGCCCTGATGGACGACAAGAACCGGGCGTTCGGCACCGGGTCGAGCCGCAAACTCTTCCCGGACATCCACTTCGCCGACCTCGCCGCGTACGTCAACCACCTGGAGAACGTCGTCCAGATGCAGGAGCGCCGCCTGTCGCTGCTGCGCAAGACCCCGATCTACCCGGCGTTCGTTGCCGCGAAGAAGGTCCGAAACTGGCGCCGCAACCACCACGACGGCTGACGCCCCGGCTGCGGAGCCGGCCCACGCGGGCGGTATCCTGGCCCGCGAACAGCGACAGCGGCCGCGGAAACCGGGAGTAGCACTGATATGACGACGTCGGCCGAACGCAGCGTGTCGCTCGAAGGCCTGTCCGCAGCGGAGACCGGCGAGGCCGGCTCGGTGCAGCGCGCCAACCGCAACAGCGGCCCGGTGCCCGACGTCACGATCGTCCTTCCGTGTTACAACGAGGAGGGCCATGTCCTCGCCGAGCTCGAGCGGATCACCGCGGCGATGGACGCGAGCGGCTACACCTACGACCTCGATGTGTACGACGACTGCTCGTCCGACGGCACGCGCGACATCCTCTCCGCTGCAGCCAAGTCGGGCCGCTTCCCGCGGATGCGCTACCTCCCGCGGCACCGCAACGGCGGCTCGGGCACGATCCGGCGAATCGGTAGCCAGAACGCCCGCGGCGCCATCGTGGCGTGGACCGACGCGGACATGACCTACCCGAACGAGCGCATTCCGGAATTCGTGAAGATGCTCGACGAGGACCCGTCGTACGACCAGATCGTGGGCGCGCGCACCTCCGAGGAGGGCACCTACAAGCTGCTCCGGGTGCCGGCCAAGTGGGTCATCCGCAAGATCGCGTCACGGCTCACCGACTCGCACATCCCCGACCTCAACTCGGGTCTGCGGGTCTTCCGCCGCGACGTGTCGAAGCCCTACCTGCGGCTGCTGCCCGCCGGCTTCTCCTGCGTCACGACGCTGACGGTGTCGTTCCTGTCGAACGGGCACGACGTGCAGTACGTGCCGATCGATTACGCGAAGCGGGCCGGCGTCTCGAAGTTCCACTTCACCAAGGACGCCTACCGCTACATCCTGCAGGTGCTGCGGATGGTCATGTACTTCAACCCGCTCAAGGTCCTCATGCCGATCGCGCTGTGGATCATGACCCTCGGGGTCGCCAAGCTGATCTA
>JBDSAK010000467.1:0-14020 GCA_039922195.1 Mycobacteriales bacterium | reverse complement strand
ACAGCCGCCCAGCGACGAACGTCGCCGTGGTCGGGACGTCGAGCCCGGGGGCGGTGAGGGTGGCGACGACGCGGCCGGCGGTCAGCCGGCCGCCGAGCCGGATCTTGACGATCGCATTCGTCGTTCCGCGTACGACGTAGAGAGTGCGACCCCGAAGCACCAGTCCGTCGCCACTGGTGAGCGTGCCACCGGTCAGCGTGATCAGCTGCGTGGCACCTGTGCGCGTGTCCACCCGGAACAGTGAGCTCGTCGCCGTCTGCACGACGATCAGCCAGCGGCCACCGGGCGTCGCGACGATGCCGTTGGCGTTGAACGCACCTGCGACGAACGCGATGTCACCGGTGAGCGGAAGGGTGAACACTGCGCCCTGCGCGGGCAGGGCAGCGCCTGTGCGGAGCGGGATCACCACGAGTCGCTGCACCTGGGAGTCCGTGACGTAGACGGCATCGCGGGTGACGGTGAGGTCGTTGAGGAAGCCGGCGCCGGCAATCGTGTACCGGGCGAGCTCTGCTCCTGTGGTCGCGTCATAGACAGTGACCGCGGCGGTGGGGCCGCCTGCGACCCACAGCCGGTTGGCGCGGTTCTCGTGGTCCATGCCGACGGCAACCCGGCCGGCGATGCCCGCGACGAGCGGGGACAGCGCGCCGGTCTTCGCGTCCACGCGCCAGATGGCCCCATTGGCCAGCGAGCCGGCGAACAGAGTCGTGCCGCGCCCGGCGGTGATTCCCTCCGGCTGCAGGCCGTTCGGGAGTTCGATCCGGGCCGGGAAGCGGGTGCCGGTGGTGTGCGCTCTGGCCGCCTCAGCGGGCAGGCCCACCGCGACGCTCAACGCCGTGCAGGCGGTGACGAGGGCGAACCGGCGGGTGGCTCGCGTCGGGATCGTGGTCATGGCTGGCGTCTCCTCAGTGAAATCGGTTGTTGTTACAACCATATACGTCACGATTTGTCCGAGGGATTGCGGTGGGGTGACGCCTCCGTTCCTTGATCAGCCCAGCCTGGTGCGCGCGTACTCGGCCATCGCGGCGCGGAGGAACTCCGCGAGCTGCGGGTGGCGGGCGTCGTAGCGGGCGCGGAAGCGGGGATCGTCGACGTACAGCTGGCCCAAGCCGGTGTACGCCGCCGCGTCGGGTGTCCAGAACCGGTCGACGATCGCGTAGTGGTCGGCGATGACCGCGAGGACGCCGGCGTCGCCCGGCTCGGTGCCCGAGTCGATCAGGGGCACCAGCCGGTCCTCGATCTCGCCGTACGCGCGGGCGACGCCGCGGTACTGCTCCGGCGTCCAGCCAGCCGTGCGCCGGCGACTCTCGGCCACCGACTCCTCGCCGTACGTCGCCTTGATCTCGTTCTCGTACTCCGCCTGCACTGCAGGGTCGAAGCCGTCGAACAACTGCTCGGCGGGCATGGTCTGTCCTCTCTCCAGGTCTTCGATGGTCAGCTCGACGGTCTGCACGAGCCGGGTCAATCGCTGGGTCTCCGACAACAGCGCCTCTCGGTGCCGGCGCAACGCGGCGATCGCGTCACCCCCCTCGTCGACGACACGCGAGATGTCGTCGAGGCGGACGCCCAGTGCGCGCAGCAGCAGGATCTGCTGAAGGCGTAGTAGTTCGGAGCGCTCGTAGAAGCGGTGTCCGTTCGCGCCGACGCCGGCGGGTCGCAACAGACCGATGGCGTCGTAGTGCCGCAGCGTGCGCGAGGTCACGTTCGACATCCGGGCAACCTGTGCGATGGACCAGCTCATGAGGGCAGGCTAGGAGTTGACGCAACGTCAACGTCAAGCGGTATTGCGCAGCATCAACGCGGCATGCGCACCGTCAGTAGGTGAGGCTGATCTCCGTGCGCCGATTCAGCGCACGCCCGCTCGACGTCGCGTTCGTGGCCTGCGGCGCCAGCTCGCCGCTGCTGCGCAGCCGGACCGAGATTTGGGTGCCGCGCGTGAGGAACGCGCAGACCACTCGCGCCCGGTTGACGCCGAGGGCGTAGTTGTAGCCGACGGAGCTCTCGCCATCCGCATAGCCCCAGCACGAGATGGAACGGACGCCCGTCAACTGGCTGCGCAGCGTCGTCAGGTACGCGATCTCGCGGAGGTTGAGTGAATACTCGTCGGATGCGAAGAACACCGGCCGCGGCGCGAAGAACGACCGCATGACGACCTGCGTGTAGCGCGTCGGGCGCATGATGGTGCGTGCGCCGCGGCGCGTGATGCGCGCGACCTCGCGCATCCGTACGCCGCCCGGCTGGCTGGCCAGCGCGCGGCCCAGCGAGTTCAGCCTGACGGTGACAACGGTGTGCCGTGTGTTGGTACCCGCGTCGACCGTCGTCGTCCCACTGCCCACAAGGACCCACCGGCCACTGACGAGTGCATACAGCGAGATCTCACAGCGGCTGAGCAGTCCGGCCTCGAGTGCGCAGGTGACCGGCACGGTAGCGGTGCTCCCGGTGGTCACCAGGAAGTCCGGCGTCCAGATCGATGCGCGCACGCCCCGAGCGAGCACGGCCGGCCCGACAGCGGCGACCGCTGTCACGGGAGGCAACGGTGAAACGGCCGCGGGTGCGACCGCTGTCGTCGTCGGTGTGTACGTCGCGGTACCGGTCTGCTGGTAGGCGTCGGTGACCCGGTAGGTCACCGAGGTCGCGCTACCGGTGAAGCCGTCCAGGGGCACGAAGCTGATGACGCCGGTGGCGACGTCGAGCAGGTAGGTGCCCTGTCCGGGGATCACGACAACCGTGGCCGGTACGCCGCTCGCGTCCAGCAACGTGACGGTCGAGCCGCCGGGAACCGCCGCCGTGACTGACTGCGTTGCTGCGCCGACGCCGGTAGAGGTCAGTGCGGCGGGCGCCGGTGCGGCCGGGATCACCGGTGCCGCAGGGGTGACCGGCGCGGCAGGGGTCACCGGGGCGACCGCCGCCGCCGCGACGGTGATGACGACGACGCCGGTGACACACGCCGGTGTCGGGTCACAGACCCGGAACGTGAACGTGTCAGTGCCGCTGAATCCGGCGGGCGAGGTGTACGTGTACGCGCCGCTCGGGCTCACGATGACTGTTCCGACCTGGCTGCCCGGCACGAGCGAGAAGGACAGCGGGTCGCCGTCGATGTCGGCCGCGACGATCGTTCCGTTGGTGATGACGGCGGCCGTTGCGGCCAGTTGCTGCGGGGACGGCGCGGTCGGTGCGTCGTTGACGGCGGCAACAGTGACGTTGACGGTCGCGGTCGTGCACGCATTGCCCGCGTCGCAGGCCTGGTAGGTGAACGAGTCGGCGCCGTTGTAGTCGGCTGCCGGCGCGTAGTTGATCGTCCCCCCGCTGCCCAGTGTCGCCGTGCCGTGTGCCGGTTGCGTGACGATCGTCCGCGTCAGCGGGTCGCCCTCGGGGTCCGTGTCGTTCGCGAGTACGTCGACCGATCCGGCCGTGTCCTCGTTCGTGGCGATCACATCATTGACGGCTGCTGGCGCGGTGTTCGCCGGTGCAACCGTGATGTTCGCGGTTCCTGAGGTGCACGCAGGAGACGGGTCGCAGACCGTGAAAGTAAAGCTGTCCGGGCCGGTGTAGGTGTTCGCCGGCGTATACGTGAACGAACCGTTGCTTGCCAGGGCGAGCACGCCGTTCGTCGTCGTCGACGTAACGGTGAAGCTCAGCGCGTCGCCTTCGACGTCGGTACCGGTCACCGCGCCGCTGAGCGTTGACGCGCGGGGCGTCGTACCGGAGTACGCATTCGGGACGGGTGCGTCGTTGACGGCGGAGACCGTGACGTTGACGGTCGCGCTGCTGCACGCGCCCGACGCGTCGCAGGCGTTGTAGGTGAAGCTGTCGGTGCCGTTGAAATTCGCATTTGGCGTGTAGGACACCAAGCCTGCACTCCCCACGAGCGCAGCGGTGCCGTTCGTGGGCGGTGCGAGGATCACCCGTGTCAGCGTGCCGCCATCGGCGTCGGTGTCGTTGGCCAGCACGTTCACTTGGTCTGCAGTGTCTTCGCTGGTCGAGATGACGTCGTTCACCGCGACTGGTACGTCGTTGACCGACGTGACAGTCACGTTGACCGTTGCCACCACGCAGGGGTTCACTCCGTCGCATACGGCATAGGTGAAGCTGTCACTACCGTTGAAGTTGGCATTCGGGGTGTAGGACACCAGGCCGCCCGTCCCGACGAGGGCTGCGGTGCCGTTGGTCGGCTGGCTGACGAGCACGCGCGTCAGCGCGTCGCCGTCCGCGTCGGTGTCGTTCGTCAGGACGTTCACTTGACCGGCGGTGTCCTCGTTCGTGGTCAGCGTGTCGTCGTTCGCGACTGGAGCGGCATTCGCCGATGTGACGTTGAAGGTCGCCGTTCCCGAGTCGCAGAGCGGGGCGGGGTCGCACACGGTGAAGGTAAAGCTGTCCGAGCCGCTGTAGCCGGTGTTGGGCGTGTAGGTGAAGGTGCCATTCGGCTGGAAGACGAGTACGCCGTTCGACGGTCCGGTCCCCAGGGTGAACGTGAGTGAGTCACCGTCGACGTCGGTGGCGGTGACGGTGCCGGTGCGCACCCCGTTGACGGGTGCGGTGCCGGTGAAGTCGACAGCGACGGGCGCGTCGTTGACGGCGGTGACGGTGACGGTGACGGTGGCGGTGCTGCATGCGAGGGCGGTGTCGCAGGCGGTGTAGGTGAAGCTGTCGGTGCCGTTGAAGTTGAGATTCGGCGTGTAGACGATGACCCCGCCGGAACCGAGGGTGGCGACGCCGTTGGCCGGCTGGGTGGTGATGCTGCGGGTGAGCGCGTCGCCGTCGGCGTCGGTGTCGTTCGCGAGGACGTTGACCTGGCCGACGGTGTCCTCACTGGTGTTGATGACGTCGCCCGACGCCACCGGTGTGCGGTTGCCCTGCACGACGTTGACCGGCGTACTGCGCGCGGCACCGGTCGCGGTCACCGTAGCGCCGAAGTTCGCGTCGGTCGCGGTGAGGGTCTGCGTCCCGAGCAGCGGCGCCGCGCCACCGACCTGCGCGTCGGTCGGCGTGATCTGCAGCGGAATCGTCTTGGTCGTGGTGGCGCCGGCCAGCAACGTGCCGATTGTCCAGGTCAGGGTGCTGCCCGAAGCACTCACGCCCGCTGGTGTGCCGACGAGCGTCACGTTCGCAGGCAGCGTCGCCGTGACAACCGTGCTGTTGAGGTCGATGCCCGACGGGTTGGCGGTGGTCAGCAGGATGTTGTAGTTCGTCGTACTGGCCGATCGCGGCGGGTTGCTCCCGGATGCGTACACCGCGGCGGCGGACGTCAGGGTGGCCGAAGCCGCGCCGAACTTCACAGTGCTCAACCCGGTGAAGTCGACCGCCGTGCCAGCGCCGGTGAAGAAGTCCTTGTTGATGACCGATAGGTTCGCGGCGGCCGATGAGCCGTAGTACAGCTGCACCGCTGTCGTCGCAGTTACCGCGCCGCTTGACGCGAGCGTGATGTATCGCAGCGGGATCTGGTAGTCGAGGTAGTAGCCGCCCGATCCGTCCGCTACGACGCGCATGCCCGCTGACGTGCCGGTGAACGGATAGTCGTAGACGCGGTAGGTCTTCGCGACGCTGTTGCTCGGGTCGGTCGCGTACACGTAGTCGACCGATGGGCTCTTTCCGTCGACGCCGACCGCTGCCACGATCACGCCGTTGACCGCGATGTCGACGAGGAACGCGTTGCCGACGAGACCGCCTTTGGATGCGTCGTAGATGTTCGTGCCGACGCGTGTCCGGAAGAACACATTCGTGCCGTCGGAGGTGAACTCCGACGTGCCGAGCGTTCCGCTGCAGCCAGTGCCGGTGCAAGGGCCGGACGTCAGGTCGGATGTGCTCGGGTTGATCTCGCCGACGACATCGGAGATCAGCGCGCCCGACGCGTACCGGTAGGCGGAGAACGACGCCGGCCACGGCGCCGAGACGTCGCCCAGCGGCGACGTGGCCGCGCTGGCCGGGCTCGCGGCGTACGCCGATCCGACGATCGTTGCGGCAGTGACGAGCAGGGACGACAGGAGGCCGGTGGGACGGCGCAGCTTCATGGGAACCGATCACGAGGGGGTCACGCTCGGGCTGTGTCCTGCCTATCGGCACAACCAGCAGAGACTGAGAGCCCGGACTGCGCGGATTGGATAGCCCGAACGGGTGAAGCCCCCGCCTGCCACGCCTAGTGCGGCAGCAGCTTGGCCAGGCGCCGGGTCGCGTCGGCGAGGCCGGGCGCTCAGCACGAGAAGGTAGACAGCGTGCCCGCGCCTCGGGAGATCGACGCATTGCCAAGTGACGACTGACTGCGCGCTGCCACGGTCAGACGGCTCGGCAGCGTGACCGAAATCGGTCACTCCGGTGGGTAGTTGATCCGCTCGAGCGCGCGACGCACGGTTCCCGATCTGTGGACTGTGATGCTGTCGCGCACGTGGTTCGCCGCAAACGGCACTGGGAGCCGTCAGTCGCGCACGCCTGGGCAACCAAGTGACCGACAGCGGTCATGTCTTGGCCGACGTTGAGCGTGGCGCCGCGCGGTCAGGAGTCACGTGGCGATTGGGGGGCGGATCCGGGGCTGTTCCTGGCGAACGGGCCGCGGGACATACGCTCACGGGGTGAGCAGCTCCGTGCAGGTCATCTGGGACGACGTCTTCACGACGTACGACTTCGGTCCGCGGCATCCGCTGCGCCCGCTGCGACTCGAGCTGACGATGGAGCTCAGCCGGCAGTTGGGCCTGCTGGCCCACGACAACGTGACGGTTGTCGCGCCTCGGGCCGCGTCGGACGACGTACTCCAGCTGGTCCATGACCCCGGATATGTCGCGGCGGTGAAAGCAGCGCCCGACGACGTCATGCGCACGCTGTGGAGCAGATACGGACTCGGGAACGGCGACAACCCGGTCTTCGCGCGGATGCACGAGGCGGCCGCACTGGTCACCGGCGCGACCGTCGACGCGGCGCGCGCGGTGTGGAGCGGCGACGCCGAGCACGCGATAAACATCTCGGGCGGGCTGCACCACGCGATGCGCGACCGGGCGTCTGGCTTCTGCATCTACGACGACCCTGCGGTTGCGATTGCCTGGCTCCTCGCGCAGGGAGCCGAGCGCATCGCGTACGTCGACATCGACGTTCACCACGGCGACGGCGTACAGGCTGCCTTCTACGGCGACCCGCGGGTCCTGACAGTGAGCATGCACGAGAGCGGCGAGCACCTGTTTCCCGGCACCGGCTTCGCCCACGAGATCGGCACGGGCGACGGCCGCGGCACCAGCGTCAACGTGGCGCTGCCCGTGGGCACGGACGATGCCTCATGGCTGCAGGCCTTTTCCGAGATCGTGCCGCCAGTCCTTCGTGCTTTCCGGCCGCAGCTTATGGTTACTCAACTGGGCTGCGACACGCATGCACTCGACCCGTTGGCGCACCTCGCGCTGTCCATCGACGGACAGCGAACGGCGTACCGGTTGCTGCACCAGCTTGCGCACGAATTGTGTGACGGGAAATGGGTGGCCGTCGGGGGCGGCGGCTACGAGATCGTCCAGGTGGTGCCGCGTTCGTGGACCCACGCGATCGCGGAAATGGTCGGCGCCGAGGTCTCCGGTGCGACGCCTGATGATTGGCGTGAGTTCGCCTTCGCCCGGTCCGGCGAACACGCCCCGCTGGACCTTTCGGACGGTCGACCTGGTGGTGTCGCCGCCAACGCTGTGCTGCTCGACGGTCCGGTGGCTCGAGCCGTGGACGCCACCCGGCGCGCGGTCTTCCCGCACTTCGGGTTGGCGTCGTGAACACGGCCGACCTGCGCGAGTACCTGGTCGCCGCCAGGATCGCCGGCCCGGTGGCCACGAGCCGGGCGGACAACCTGCAGGCGATCAGGCATCTGCTGCTCGGAGACGCGACGAACGACGGGTGGCTCGGCGTGCGGCCGGCGCGCGACTACTCCTTCTACGACGTGCTGCGCATCGTCAGTGACCGGACCGGCATCATCGCCGACCCGGCAGTGACCGAAGGCCCGGACCGAATCGACCCCGACCTCACCCTCGAGGCGGTCGAGTTGGTCGGCCGCCGGTTGGCTCAGGCAGCGCGCGGCCGGGAACGCGTCTTCGCCGGCACGGGTCATCCCATCGGGGTCAGCGCGATCTTTGGGCCGGCCCTCGCCGCATTGCGGCGGGCCGGCTGCACGGTCCTGACGCCGCAGCTGGGTCTGCGGGTCGAATGCGACGGCGGCGGTCGGACGCTGCGGTACGTCGACGGCGTGGCACTGCTGTCTCGGCACGGCTTCGTCCGCCACTCGCATTCGCCGCTGCCGATGGAAGCGCTGCTCGGCGCGGGGTTGGCGCCGGACCTGGTGATCGGCGACCACGGATGGGCGGGGGCCGCGGCGACTGCCGGTCTCGATGTCGTCGCCTTCGCGGACAGCAACGATCCGGCGTTGTTCGTTGCCGCGGACGAGGGCAGCGCCTCGGTCGTGGTCCCGCTCGACGACAACCTGCGCGGTCGCACCTACCGGCCGCTTACCGAGCGGCTGCTCGCGGCGATCGCGGCGAGCTAGGGAATCGTGACGGTGACGGTCTGCACGGTCGTCTGCGGGTCCTTGCCGTCACATCCGGTCGACGTCGCCGTCACACTGACTGTGTAGGAGCCCGCCGGCAACACCGGACTGGTGAAGGTGCCGCTCCCACCGCCCCCCGGCCAGAATTTGCCGCCGACCTCGCTCGCGCGACAGTCACTCGTGTTGCCGCTCGGGTAGGTCTGCGCCGCGCCGGTGCCCCAGTTGACCTCGAAGCCGCTGGCGTAGCCGTCCGGGTCAGCGGAGCGGGCCGCGATGGTGATCTTCGAAGCCTCGACCCGCGCGGGCTCGAGGAACAACGCGATCGGCGCGACGCCGTTGGAAAGCGTGCTCCCGACGGGGACGTTGACCGTTCCGGAGAGCAGCCACTGGCGCTGCGTCGTGTCGCGGGCACACGCCGCGTTGAGTGAGTTGATACCCACATCCACCTGTTGGTCGCCCGCGACGCGGTAGCGCGTCTTGACCGTGAACGTCTCGTCGATCTGACGCAGTTCGCCGGTCTGTACGACGCAGGTCCGCGGCGGCACGGATTGGGTGAAGGCGAGATGGTGGATCGTCGTGAACCACAAGGTGATGCTTTCCATGCTGCCGTAGAGAGATCCGCGGATGCGGATGGTGAGAGTCGTCTCCGGCGACAAGGTGCCGTCCGCGACCGTCGACGACTGAATCTCCACTGCGAGCGTCTCGGCGTCCACGGGCGGCGTGGGGCTCGTCGACGGTGTCGCGGTGGACGATGCCGACGGGCTGACGCTCGGTGATCCCGAAACGGGGAGCGTCGGTGTCACCGTCGAGGTTGGCAAGGTCGGCGAGGCGGCCGGCGTCGTGGTGATGGGCGGCGGCGGCAGATAGACCGTCGTCGTCGTCGTCTGCGGCCGCACGGTGGTAGGGGCCGGTCGGGACGGCTTTGCCGCTGCGGTCGGCGTCACGGCGGCAGACAAACCCGCCGGGCCATCCGTCGAGTCGGCCGGCGGCGCGATCTGCTCGGTGACCGACGCTGCCGCATCCGGTCGGGGGCTGCTCGCGTAGGCAGCCGCCGCCGGCGACGGCGACGGCGCCCCCGGGGCGGGTTCGGGGGAGGGGCCGATCGAGATGGCGGCGTCGGCGTCGGCGCCCTGGCCCCGACCGGTGGGGCGGGCGGCGAAAGCGATGCCCACGAAGAGCATCAGCACCGAGAGCGTGATTCCCCCGATGATGTTGTGCCGGCGGCGGACGACGGCGATTCGCTCCTGCACCTCGCGCTTGCGATCGCGCACGGGCGGATGACTGGAGAGCTCCTCCAGTGCGCGCCTGATGTCGCCGTGCTCGGTCATGCCGACTTCTCCTTGCGATGCAACGGGATGACCGTTGCGGATTCGCTTCGCTGTGCCGGTGGGCCGTCGAGCTGCGCGGATTCGCGCAACTTCGCCAGCCCTCGGTGCGTCGTGCTCTTGACGGTGCCGATCGAACAGCCCAACGCGTGCGCTACCTGAGCCTCGGTCAGGTCTTCGAAGAACCGCAACACGATCACTGCCCTGGTCTTCGCGCTGAGCTCGGCCATGGCGCGGCCGAGACCGTCCTGGTCATCGACCCGTGAGTAGTCGTCGCGGGACGCCTGCGTGTCGGGCAGGTAGCCCGTCGAGATCTCCCCGCGCCACTTACGCCGGTACCACTTGCAGTAAGTCGTGTACATGACCTGTCGGACGTAGGCCTCGCCGGCCTGAGTGTCCTCCAGCCTCTTCCACCGGAACCAGGTCTTCGCGAGCGATGACTGCAGCAAATCCTCGGCGCTCGACCAGTCTCCGGTCAGCAGGTACGCGGTCCGCAGCAGGCTCGGCGATCGGACATCGACGAGTTCGTCGAATGCCTTCCGCCTCGCATCGTCCACGAAATCCCCATTCCTGTGCTGTCCAGGAGCCCTTGGACGCCTCGAATGGTTCCAGGGTCCCAGGATTTCGGTGGCTCGGGTAGCCACGGGTTGCGCCGAATGGGCGCTATGCAGCAGTCACACCCGTGCCCTATAACCACTCTAGACACGTACGCGGTCTCCTTCGCCGGCGGGGAAGCCGGCGGGCTCGCGGGTGTCTAGAAATAGGTGCGAGATGGCGACCGAGTCGTCGCGTGGCCCCAGCCTGGCTGAGGTGCACTTCCTGACCGTGGCTGAGGTCGCAGCGGTGATGCGGGTGTCCAAGATGACCGTTTACCGGCTCGTGCACTCCGGAGAGCTCGGGGCCGTGCGGGTGGGCCGGTCGTTCCGCGTTCCCGAGCGCGCCGTCCACGAGTATCTCAGGGGAGCCTTTACCGAGGCCGGCTGAGCTGGTGTGAGCAGCTCTCATACCTCGTCCTCCCGCCAGAACAGGTATCCTGCCCAGCCGGCCGTAGTCGGCGTCTAAGACGGCCTCGGCCCGCAATCTTGTGAAGGTGCTCACGTGGGTTCGGTAATCAAGAAGCGTCGCAAGCGGATGGCGAAGAAGAAGCACCGCAAGCTCCTGAAGAAGACGCGCGTCCAACGCCGTAACAAGAAGTAGAGCTGCGCGGGAGGCCTCATGCGGCCACGCAGGGTTCTGATCACGGGCGTCTCCCGGTTTCTCGGGAGTGAGCTCGCCCGGCGCCTTGCTGCGGCGCCCGGCATCGAGCACGTCGTCGGGGTGGACAGCGCTGCCCCGCTGCGTGACCTCGGCCAGGCGGAGTTCGTCCGGGCGGACATCCGCAATCCCCTCATCGCCAAGATCCTCTCGGCAGCCGCCGTTGACACGGTCGTTCACCTGAATGTGGTCGCGACGCCGACCGGGGCGGGCGGCCGGGCGACGATGAAAGAGATCAACGTCATCGGCACCATGCAGGTGCTCGCCGCGGCGCAGAAGTCCGCGACCGTCCGCAAGCTGGTCGTGAAGTCGTCAACGGCGGTCTACGGGTGCTCGCCGAGCGACCCCGCGGTGTTCACCGAGGACATGCAGCCCAGCAGCGTGCCGTACGGCTACGCCAAAGACGCGACCGAGGTCGAGGGGTATGTCCGCGGGTTCGCCCGCCGGCGTCCCGAAGTCGAGATCACGACCCTGCGCTTCGCGAACGTGATCGGCCCTCGCGGTGACTCGGTCCTGGCCCGGTTCTTCGCGTCGCCCGTCGTACCCGTTCCCTTCGGTTTCGATCCGCGGCTACAACTGCTGCACGAGGACGACGCGCTCGAGGTACTGCAACGCGCAACGCTGCGGGATCGGGCCGGCACCTTCAACGTCGGAGCGGCTGGCGTCGTCCTGCTTTCGCAGGCAGTACGCCGGGCGGGGCGCCTGCCGCTGCCGGTCGTCGGCCCGAGCGCACTCGTCGGGCGACTTGCTCGTGGGTTCGGTCTCGCCGGCTTCTCGCCGGAGCAACTCGCCACCCTGAAGCACGCACCGGTCGCCGACACCGCTCGGCTGCGGACGGTGTTCGACTTCTCGCCGGCGTACACCTCGATCGAGGCATTCGACGACTTCGCGGCGGGGTGCGGCGTGCCTGCCCTTTACACGCCCAGTTCCGTGGCTGACGTCGAGCAGTCCATCAACCGGGTCCTCTCCGGGCTGGTGAGCACGAATGGCTGAGTCCAACGTCATTCGCATCGATCGCGGCCACGGTTACGACGACGCGCCCGCACCGGCAGACCGCGGGCCAGCCGATGGATCGGCGGGCTGGGCGGAGACGGTCGCCGACGCGCTCGCGTTCGTGCGCCGGCGCATCACCGGCGACTACCCGGTCGACGAGTACGGCTTCGATGCCGAACTCACCGACGGTGTTTTCTTCGCCGCGCTGCGGCCCCTGTACGAAAAGTACTTCCGGGTCGAGACGCGCGGCCTCGAGAACGTGCCCGACACTGGCGGCGCTCTCATCGTGGCCAACCACTCAGGAACGATCGCGCTTGACGCGCTCATGACCGCGCTGGCGCTGCGCGATCATCATCCGGGGCGCCGGTTCCTGCGGATGCTCGGCGCCGACCTCGTGTTCCGTCTTCCCGTGGTGGCCCCGATCGCCAGGAAGTCGGGTACGACGCTCGCGACGGCTGCCGACGCCGAGCGCCTGCTCCGGGCCGGCGAGCTCGTCGGGGTCTGGCCGGAGGGCTTCAAAGGCGTCGGCAAGCCATTCAGCGACCGCTACAAGTTGCAGCGGTTCGGTCGCGGCGGCTTCGTGGCGGCGGCCCTGCGGACCGGCGTACCGATCATCCCGGTCTCGATCGTCGGCGCCGAAGAGACCTATCCGATGCTGGGCAACATGAAGACTCTCGCGCGACTACTCGGCCTGCCCTACCTGCCCATCACTCCGACGTTCCCGTTGCTCGGCCCGCTGGGTCTGATCCCGCTGCCGTCCAAGTGGTACATCGAGTTCGGTACGCCGATCCGCACCGACGAGCTCGGCCCTGCGGTCGCCGACGACCCCCTGGTCGTCTTCGATCTCACCGACGAGGTGCGCGAGACGATTCAGCACACGCTCTACGCACTGCTTGCCCAGCGCGCGAACGTGTTCTTTTGATCCGTAACACGAGTTCGCCTCGGTCGTAGCCCGAGTTTTCCGCCCGGTAACCGTCTCGACTCATCGGTTCTGCACCCTGGAGGTGACAGCACCAGAGAGGAGACGAACATGGTGACATCGACCGCACACGCGATCACCCGCCGGGTCAAGCGCGGCCTCGCGGCCCGGGCGCGCAGACAGCGCCTGGCGAAGGAGTTGTCGTCCTACCGGTCCGACGCGGATCGGGCCGAGTTGGACGCGATCATCAGTAGGCACTCTGCGGAGGAGGTCCGCGAGATCGAGCGCATCCTCAGCGCGCAGGCCGCGAGAGAGCGCGGCCGCACGCACCCCCGCCGCTAACGAGCGAGCTCAGACCAGGAAGCGGCGCCTGCGGTAGGCCAGCCCGGCAAAGATCCCGCCGGTCACCGCGCCGACACCCGCCGCGGCGGGCACGCCGATCTTTATGGCGGTCCGTCCGGTGCGAAAGTCCTTGATCGGCCAGCCGTTCTCCTTGGCGACTGCCCGCAGGTCGGCGTCCGCGTTGATCGCGACCGCCGTACCGACGGTGGAAAGCATCGGTACGTCGTTGCTCGAGTCGCTGTAGGCGGTGCAGCGCTCGAGGTCCAGGCCTTCGCGCTCGGCGAGGGCCAGGATCGCCTCGGCTTTCGCGGGCCCGTGCAGCGGCTCGCCGACGAGCCGCCCCGTGTAGCAGCCGTCCTCTACCTCGGAAACGGTGCCGAGCGCGCCGGTGAAGCCGAGGCGCTGGGCGATGATGTTGGCCAGCTCGACCGGTGTGGCGGTGACCAGCCAGACCCGCTGGCCGGCGTCGAGGTGCTTCTGTGCCAGCGCCCGGGTGCCGGCGTAGATGCGCTCGGACATCATCTCGTCGTAGATCTCCTCGCCGTACGCCACGATCTCGTCGACGCTCTTGCCGGCGACGAACGCCAGCGCGGATTCGCGGACCTTCTGCATCGAGGCGTGGCTCTCCGCGCCGCTGACCCGGAATCGCACCTGATCGAATGCGAAGGTCCACAGGTCGCGGTTGGTGATCACCTT
>JBDSAK010000466.1:0-6820 GCA_039922195.1 Mycobacteriales bacterium | reverse complement strand
GTTCCTCGCCCTCATGGTCGTGCTGGCACTGCAAACCGTGATGAGCAAGGAGGACTTCACCAGGTGGGGCTGGCGGCTGCCGTTCCTGCTCTCGATCATCCTGGTCGCGATGAGCCTGTTCATCCGGCTGAAGATGAAGGAGTCGCCGATCTTCGCCCACCTCAAGAGCACCGGGAAGTCCTCCAGCGCTCCGCTCAAGGACGCGTTCACGCACAAGGAGAACCTCAAGCGGATGGCCGTCTCGCTCTTCGGGGCGACCGCCGGCCAGGGTGTGGTCTGGTACACCGGCCAGTTCTACGCGCTCTTCTACATGCAGACGATCCTCAAGATCGAGCCCAAGAAAGCGTCGATCATCGTCGCCGTCGCGCTCGTGCTCGCGATGCCGTTCTTCGTCATCGTCGGGGCGCTGTCGGACCGAATAGGGCGCAAGCGGCTGATGATGGCCGGCTGCTTGATTGCGGCGATCTCCTACCTGCCGATTTACCGGATGATGCGGGCCGCCGCAGGCAACGACATCATCGGTGTGGCGTCCAAGACCAACCCGGTGACCGGAGAGATCAAGGTCTCACCGCAGCACTTTGTGGACGGCGTAGCCACGACGTTCGAAGGGTTTGCGCCCAACCCCAACGTGCCGGCGCTCATCGCGCTGATCTTCCTCCAGGTGCTCTTCGTCACGATGGTCTACGGGCCGATCGCGGCGTACCTGGTCGAGGCGTTCCCAGCGAAGGTGCGGTACACGTCCATGTCACTGCCGTACCACATCGGCAACGGCATCTTCGGCGGGCTGCTGCCGGTGATCGGTCTGACGGTGGCGGCGGCGACCGGCAGCATGTACGCCGGGCTCTACTACCCGATCGGCATCGCGTTGCTCACCTTCGTCGTCGGGAGCCTGCTGCTGAAGGAGACGGTCAACAACAAGATCTGGACCGACTTCGACGCGGAGGGCGGCTCGGAACACTACGCCGAGGGCCAGCGCACGATCGACCTACAGTCGGCCGAAGAGAAGCGCCGCCGGGACGCGCGAACGTAGCGGCCCGCCCCTCGTGGTCTCAGGTCGTCCGTGGTCTCAGGTCGTCGCGCGCAGCGACTCGGGTAGGTGCAGCGCGAGCATCTTCGCGTCCACGTCGACCGGCACCCGCCGTGCCGTGAGCCGGGAGACCACGACCATCGTCGTGAAGGCGAGCGGCACCGACCACGCGGCGGGGTTGGTGAGTAGCGCACTCGGCCAGCCTGCGGCGCCGATCGACGTCCTGCTGAGAACGATCCCGAGTGAGGCCAGACCGCCGCCAGCGAGCATGCCTGCCGAGGCGCCCGCTGCGGTGAGGCTGCGCCACCAGATCCCGAGTACGAGCAACGGGCAGAACGTCGACGCGGCGATGGCGAAGGCCCAGCCGACGAGCACGTTGATCTCGACACCGACGACGAGCAGGCCAAGCAGCATCGAGACCAGACCGGTGCCGATGGCGCTGTAGCGGAACTCGCGCACCGACCCACCCAGCAGGTCGTAGGCGACGGAGCCGGCCACCGAGATCAGCAGACCGGACGCCGTCGACAGGAACGCCGCGAAGGCACCCGCCGCCACCAGTGCCCCGAGCAGCTCGCCGGCAAGTCCGCCGACGACGATGCGGGGGAGAACGAGCACGACACTGTCGGTCTGCCCGGTGAGATAGAGCTCCGGGGCGAAGGTTCGGCCCAACACGCCGTACACCGCCGGGAAGAGGTAGAACGCACCGAGCAGGAGCAGCACGATCAGCGTCGTCTTCCGAGCCGCCCGTCCGTCCGGGTTGGTGTAGAAGCGCACGAGGATGTGCGGCAGGCCCATGGTGCCGAGGAACGTCGCGATGATGAGCGAGTACGTCGAGAACAACGGGTGCGCGTTGCCCCGGTGCACGCCACCGTTCGGTACCGCCCAGGCCGCGCCGCCCAGCGCGCTGACGCCGGTGACATGTGGAACGAGAACACCCCGCGGGAAATGCAGGACCGCGCCCGACCCGGCCGCGTGTTCGCCCGGCGCAATGTCGCGCGACCCGGTTGCAGCGCTGCCGTCGAGTTGCCCCGAGAGCAGCTGAACCCGCGTCGGCTCCGCGACGCGGAACCGAGTAGATGAGTCCAGCTCGACGGTGGTGTCGCGAGTGAACGTGGGGGGCCGTTCGGCGGTCGGGTCGAAGCCGTTCGCGGTGTGCGCGATGAGGAAGAAGGCAGGCAGCGCGATCGCGGTCACCTTGAGCCAGTACTGGAAAGCCTGCACGAAGGTGATGCCCTTCATGCCGCCGAGCGAGATGTTGGCGGTGATGACCGTGGCGACAAGCACCACGCCGACCCAGCGCGGCAGGCCGAGGACGACGTGCAGCGTGAGGCCGGCACCGCGCATCTGCGGCAGCAGGTAGAACCAGCCCACGAGCAGGACGAACATGACGGCCAGCCGGCGCAGTGCCGGCGAGTCGAGCCGGCCTTCGGCGAAGTCGGGGATCGTGTAGGCGCCGAAGCGGCGCAGGGGAGCGGCGACGAGGATGAGCAGTGTCACGTAGCCCGCGGCGAACCCGACCGGGTACCACAGCATCGACAAGCCGAACTTCATGATGAGGCCCGCGACACCGAGGAAGGACGCTGCCGAAAGGTACTCGCCGGAGATGGCAGAGGCATTCCACATCGGCGGCACCGCACGCGAGGCGACGAAAAAGTCGGAAGTCGACCGGGCGATGCGCACGCCGTACGCGCCAATCGCGAGGGTCGCGATCGTCGAGACCAGGATCGCGATGAGGGCGATCACGACTGGCGCACGAGCTCTTCGAAATCTCGCTCGTTGCGTTCGGCGAACCACACGTAGATGTAGCCCGTGCCGGCAATGACGGGGTAGATCCCGATGCCGAGTACGGCGAGCGGCAGCGGCAAGCCGAGAACTTCACGTCGGGCCAGCTGCGGCGCGAGGGCGAAGATGAGCGGCAGTGCGGCCACCAGCGACCCGAAGCCGAGCAGTACGCCGAAGGCAAGGGTCAACTGCGCTCGCACCAGCGAGCGGAGAAGGACGCCGCCGAGTTCGCTCTGCTCCTGGACTTCGGCGAGCGACTGCAGGTGCGCACCCGTCGGCGCACGGCGAACCGGCCGGGAGCTGGTCACCGTCACTCGTTTCGGCGCATCAGCCATGCGATCTCCTCTGCTTCGGCGGTTCTACTTCGCGGCGGATCGCCGGGCGGCGCGCACCAGCCGGTCCTTGAGGTCCCGGCTGTGCCGTCTGCTCACCGGGATCTGCACCCCTGCCACGAGCACGGCATACCCGCCCGCGCTCTCGGCCTTGAGTTCGCTCACGTGCCGCAGCGCGACCAGGTAGCGGCGGTGCACCCGGACGAAGCCGTGATTCCCCCAGTGTTCCTCGAGGGCCGACATGGGAATGCGCACCAGATGGCTGGCCGCAGCGGTGTGCAGGCGGACGTAGTCGCCACTCGCCTCGGCGTAGCGGACCGCATCGCGCTCGACGAGTTTGGTGCTGCCGCCTGCCTCGACCGGGATGATCGCGAGATCATCGGCTGCCCTGGGGGGGTCGCCCGGCGGCAGTGCCGCGTCCGAGATGCGGCCGAGCGCGACCGCGAGCCGTTCGGCGCTCACTGGCTTGAGGAGATAGTCCACCGCAGCGACCTCGAATGCCTCCACTGCGTGCGACTCGAAGGCGCTGACGAAGACCACGGCGGGCGCCGCGGCGTACCGAGCGAGCACCCGCGCGAGTTCGAGTCCGGTCAGCCCCGGCATCCGGATGTCGAGGAAGACGGCGTCGTACGGCGCCGACTCCAGCAACCGCAAGGCCTCAGTCGCATCGACCGCGGTGTCGACGGTGCCGACGGCCGGCTGCGCACTCAGCAGCCAGACCAGGTCGGCGAGCGCGGGGCGCTCGTCGTCGACAACGAGGACGCGCAACGCAGGGGCAGCGCCGTTGTGTTCGGTCATGATGCCCGCACGCCAGTGCGGTACTTCGGCACCCGGACGATCGCCTTGGTGCCGGCGCCGAGAGCCGTCTCGACCACGAGGCCGTACTCAGGCCCGAAGACCGTTCGCAGCCGCTCGTCGACGTTGGACAGTCCGACGTTGTCGCCCGGTGCGCCGGCGAGCTGCGCCCGCAAGCGCTCCGGATCCATGCCCACGCCGTCGTCCTCGATGCTGATCAAGCAGTCGGAGCCCGCATCCTCGGCGACGATCGTCACGCAGCCACGGCCTTCCTTGGATTCCAGACCGTGCCGCACGGCGTTCTCCACGAGCGGTTGCAGCACGAGGAACGGGACCGTCACTGGCAGCACCTCGGGAGCGATCCGCAAGGTGACGGCCAGCCGATCGCCGAACCGGGCGCGCTCCAACTCCAAGTACTTGTCTATCGACCGCAATTCCTCCGCCAGGGTCGTGAAGGCGCCGTGCGCGCGGAAGCTGTACCGGGTGAACTCGGCGAAGTCGAGCAGCAGTCCGCGGGCGCGCTCCGGATCGGATCGGACGAAGGACGCGATGGTCGTCAGCGCGTTGTAGATGAAGTGCGGGGAGATCTGGGCGCGGAGAAACCGTAGCTCCGCCTCGGCGACGCGTGCTCGCGACGCGTCGAGTTCGGCGAGTTCCAGCTGCGTCGAGACCCAGCGGGCCACCTCACCGGCGGTGCGGATCATGCCGGGTCTGGTGTTCTCATCGAGCACGGTGAGAGTGCCGACGACGAGGTCGGCGTCGGTGATGGGGACGATGACGCCGGCCAGGATGGTGCAATCGGCGTTGCCGCAGGGGAGGTCGGCAGCCCGTAGCACGCGGGTGCGCCCGGTTTCGACGACGGACGGCACCAGCGCCGCGATCTGCGCGGCGTGCGCGTCGCCCGCGCCGTCCCACGCGAGCACCTGCCCATTGTCGGTCAGGGCGACTGCCGCCGTGCCGAGTAGTGCTCGCAACGGTTTCACCGCCTTGGACGCCGCAGGTACGGTCAGCCCGAGCCGCAGCGGCAGGGCGGCCTCGCCGGCAGTGTGCAGGACCTGGTAGGTCGTCCGCTCGGTTGCGCTGCCCATCGTTCCGCGGGCGCGCAGTGTCGACCGCAGCGCGGCGGCCGACCCGACCAGCGCCGCGGCGACCGTGGCCACGATCGGCGCCGCTTCCATCTGGTCGACGACGATAGCGCCGTCGGACTTCGCGGCGGGCGACAACTTCTGCGCCGGGCGGGTCGGTCCGTCGGCTAGGTCTTGGGCAGAACGGCGCTGATCCAGTCGTTCCCGTCAGGCACGGCGAACCGCCCGAGCGTGGCGTGCGAGTCGCGGTCGAGGGTGGCGATGTAGGTCGGGCTGGTCGGGCTGGTCGGGTTGACGGCGTACAGCGACTTCCCGTCGGCCGAGAGGGCGATCTGCGCGGCCGGGTCGGGGAGCGACCAGGACGGCATCGCCTCGAGCGACGACGGCCGCAACTCGGTCACCGTCGCGCCGGTGACGGTGACGACGGTGCCATCCGCCCCGACGGCGACAGCGACGGAGCTCGCCGGCCCGCCGCTGCCGATCGGCACGGTACGGCGCACGGACAGCTGCTCTGCATCGACGACGGACATGTGTGACCCGTCCCACGCGTACAGGGTTCCCGTTGGCCCGATGGCGATCGCCGTGTCGGCGCCCCCACGGCCGAACTCCGGCGGCAGCACGATGCAATGCGCCCACAGGCCGTCGAGGTGCAGCGTGTGGACGAATGCGCGGTCCGATCCCATCGTGCGATAGAGCGTATAAAGCACCGACCGGCGTTCATCGAGCAGCTGCATCCGGCCGATGCCGCGCATCTCCTCCTCCAGGAGCTGCTTCTGCGGACCGAGCACGCCGTTGACGGTGCCCGTCGCGAGGTCCAGTTGGCGCACCCGGTAGCGGTTGGGTGCGGCCGGGGGCAGGTACTCGATCAGGAACAGCAGGCGGCCGTCAATGGAGAACGCTTCCGGCTGGTAATTGCCGGCCAGCTCGAAGACGGTGGGAGAACCGCTGCCGCCGGTGACCGCGATTCGCGAAGTCTGGCGTCCGGGCGCGATGTAGCCGTCCGCAGCCGGCGCTGCCGCGGGTTCGGCGAGCGCGACTCGCCGGCCGTCGCTCGTCGTCACCGCCGGCACCAGCGGCGGCGTCGCCGTACCGAGATCCCTGGTCGATCCGTCGCGCGAGTCGACGGCGGACAACGTGCCGCCCGCAGCCCGGATCAGCGTCGCGCCGTCCGGCGCGGGGATGGCTCCGGCTGCCGACGTGCGGGTGCGGCCGGTGGCGCTGTCGACGACGGTCGAGCCGCCAGGACCCCGCAGGACCAGGAGGTCCGCGAGGGGGGTGCGGGCACCGGTCGTGGGCAGCGTGGGCCGCGCTGGCAGCGACTCATCGGGTCGAGCCGACGCCGCGGCAAACGTGGCGGGAGGGGTGTTCGGCGAGTGTGCGCCGGCAGCGGACGCCGCGCCGGATGAGCCGGCCGAACAGCCGGCGCTGGCGATGAGCGCGGCCGTGGCCAGCGCCCTGGTTGCCCGTGCTGTGCCGAAGCTCTCGCGCATGTCGGTGCCTCCCGGTTCGGGCCGTGTCGCCCGACCTGACTACACCGCTACGCCGCTGGAGGTTCCGCCCGTTGGGCGCCGCGGCGCAGGTGCAGCCGTCCCCGCCGTCGTGGAATCTCCGGACTCGTGCCGGTGCCGATGCCGTGCGGGAAGATCTCGAGGTAGATGAGTTTGGCGGCGCCGACGAATGGCACCGCGATCATCGCGCCGACCACGCCGCCCGCTGCGACACCGATGAGGGCCGCGGCCATCGTCGCGACCGGCGAGAGCTTGACGGCCTGCCCGATGATGATCGGCTGGATGACGTTG
>JBDSAK010000465.1:0-9782 GCA_039922195.1 Mycobacteriales bacterium | reverse complement strand
CTCCTGAGTTGAACGTTGCTGACGCGAGCCTCGCCAACCCTGGATCGGTGAGCGCGCACGGAAGGCTGGGGCGGGCTGCACCGCTCGAGCCGCTGGGACGGCAAGTCATCGCGCACGCATTGGGTTGCGCGGCCTTCTTGCGCGCGGGGATGATCTTTCCTGGTGTGGCCATGGTGTGGCCGAACGGTCAAAAAGGGGTGGATACGAGCCGGCACCTCCCGACACGAAATTAAGGCGCTGACCTGCGGAAACGCGGATTTCGCGGCATCACTCGGCATCGTCCGATACGGCTTTTTGCACTCTCATAATCCCTCGGTCGCGGGTTCGAGCCCCGCCCGCCCCACTAGGCCTGACCTGCGGTTTTACCCCGGCGGCTACCCCCGGCGGGTGTGTCCGATTGTCCGCTGGTGTGGCGTCGCGCGGCGCGATGCCGTTGCGAATGTCCACGACGTGGACGCCGTTGTACAGCACGTCACGCCGCCCCACGCAGCGAGATAGGCGTAGCCGTTGTGAACGCAGACGTCGGCGAGCTTTCCTGGGCTGACGTTCTTCAGGCCGGGCTTCGAGACGGGGCTCACGTTTGGACGAGCCGACGGGGAGATGCCCGTTCCGCGGGTGAGTGACGCAACGTGATTGATCTAGCAATATCCGTACATGGCCTGATCTGACCATGGCACTCGGGACGACGCGCGCGGGAGGGTGAGCGACGGGAGTCGCATGCGGGTTTCGAGACGAGGAGAGCGACATGCGTAGTCGGACGACGGCACTGGCCTGCGGCCTGATCATGACTGTCGCACTCGGCGCCGCGCCCGCCGCGGCGGCCAAGCGAGCGCCGCGGGCAGACCGCGCCGTGCTACAGCAGCGATTGGCCGCCGCGGCGCACGGCTTGAGCGGGCACGCGGCGCCGAGGGCGGGCCGCAACACCAGCCTGGTCGGTGCGCTCGGCCTACCTGGCGGGTTGCACGGCGACGTGTGGTCGCATCGCGGAACTGCGTACGTCGGCACATGGAGCGGGCCCTGCCCGGGCACCGGTGTCAAGATCATCGATGCCAGCAACCCGGCCTCCCCCAGGCAGATCGCTACCGCTGGGGCTTACCCAAACACCTCGGCCGAGGACATGCAGGTCGCCGCGGTCGCCACCAGCTCGTTCAGCGGCGACCTGCTCGCCATCGGACTGCAGGACTGCGGGCTCCCAGACACTGCTCCCGGACGCACTGGCGTCGACCTATGGGACGTCACCGACCCTGCGGAGCCGACCCACCTCGGCTTCTTCGACACTGGCTCGGGCGGCACCCATGAGGTCTCTTTGACGGTACGCCGGATCGCTGGCCAGCAACGTGTGTTCGCCCTCGCCGCCGTGCCGTTCGCCGAGGTGTTCTCCACCCTGTTCACCGACACACCGCGCGGTGACTTCCAACTCGTCGACGTGACCGACCCGGCCGCCCCCGTCCTCGCCGACGACTGGGGTGCCGGTAAGGACGGTGGGCTGCCCTTCGGAGCGCCGTTCCTTTCGGATTTCGGTCCGCCGTTCGACTGCACGCCGCCGGGCGGAGGTGCATCACCATGCCGCGGGCACTTCCCCTCGGTGTTCAACCACAGCGCTTCACCGAGCAGCGACGGGATGACGGCGTACCTCGCATACTGGGACATCGGTGCCGTCGTGCTCGACATGACCGATCCCAGCGACCTGCAGTTCGTCGGGCGGACCATCTACCCGATGCCGAGCGAGGGTGACACCCACTCGGCGATGCCCAACGCCGCCGGTACCTTGCTCGCGACCACCGACGAGGACTTCTCGCCGGCCGAGCGAAAAGCGGCCGGTGAGCCGAAACTCCTCGGCGACACCTGGGGTTTCGCCAGGCTATGGGGGCTCTCGGACCCCTCGGACCCGGAGCATCTGAGCGACGTCACGACACCGCACTCGCTCACCGGCAAAACAGACGCGTTCTACTCTGCGCACAACCCCGAGTTTGTTGGCGACACGCTCAGCGTCAGCTGGTACTCCGACGGCGTCCGCTTCTTCGACGTCTCCGACCCCCGCCGACCGGTGGAGACCGGGTTCTACCGGCCGCACCCGACGCTCGACCCGACCGGCGTGTTCGCGGCGTTCGGTGCCGGCGACCACCCGATCGCGTTCGTCTGGGGGGTGCACAACGATGCCGGGCTGACCTACCTCTCCGACATCAACTATGGCCTCTACATCATCCGTCGAGAGCAATGATCAGAACCCGTGGATGGCTCTCGGCGGGGTACGCGAAGGGGCGCAGCTTCCCGAGGATGATCTGAAAGTCCGTCCCCTCCGATCAGGACCGGCGGTGGCGCGCTGGTTCGGAAGGTGCGCCCGTGCTCAGGTAGTTCAGGAAGCGGCGTAGCCCAATAACGACTGGCAGGGACGGTGGTCGTTGCTGGATGAGATCGTTCTCGACGGCGCGCGGCAGATGCTGGCGGCCGCGTTGCAGGCCGAGGTCGCCGCCTACATCGACGGGCACGCCGACCAGCTCGACGAACGCGGCCGTCGCCTGGTGGTCCGCAGCGGTCACCACGGGGAGCGCGAGGTGACGCCCGCGGCGGGCGCTGTGCCGGTGCGGTCGCCGCGGGTCAACGACAAGCGCATCGAGAAGGAGAATGGTCAGCGGCGTCGCCTCGGCGATCCTGCCGGCGTGGGCACGGAAGTCGCCGAAGGTCGCCGAAGTGTTGCCGCTTCTGTATCTGCACGTACTGTCCACATGGCACATCGGCCCGGGCGTTGGAGCAGTTCCTCGGCTCGGGCGCCTGCCTGTCGCCAGCCACGATCACCCGACGCCGGAGCTGTGCTGCAACACGGCGACATGCGCGGTCTTGCAGAGCTCGCTGCAGGCTTTTCGTTGGCTTGCCAACGCGCCGGTCGGGTCAGGCAGATCGACGACAATGAAGATGTGCGACGACGGCTTGCCGGCGTTCGGTCCCGTGATGCAGTTGATGGCAAACGTCTCTGATTGTCCTCGCCAGTGGCCGGCGGAGAGTGCAAGGGTGACCCTGTGGATCTACCGTTGCGGGACCGCAACGTCAGCCGTGCTCAGGCGGTGTCCCAGTTGTGCTCGCTCAGCCAGCGCGCAATCGGCACCGGCTCGACGCCGAACTCGGCGCGGGTCGCCGTCATGTCGACGGCACCACTACCCCGGCGGATGATGCACCTCACTTGAGCCGCGACCTCGAAGGCGACCGTTTCGCCGAAGATTGGCGCGAGTGCACGCTCGTAGGCGTCGGGGTCGATGGACACGTACGTCATCGATTGTCCCGTTACCTCACCGAACCGCGCGGCGATGTAGTTGCCGGTGAGCGCCTCTGGCCCGCCTACGTCGAACTCCTTGCCCGCCAGGTCGGGACGGTCGAGCGCGGCCACTGCGTATGCGGCAGTCTCCTCCGCTGAGATCCACGACATCGGGAGCTGCGCAGGTAGCGGGAACGCAACGACACCTGAGTCGACGATGCCCGGCCTGATCCAAGGGCCCAAGAAGATCTCGTAGTAGAAGGTCGGTCGAATCACGATGCTCGGGATGCCGCTCGCGCGCAGGTAGTCGACGACCTCCTGCCGCGCCTTGTACGCGTGCACGTCCTCGCCGGAGATGACCTGCGCGCTGGTGTTGAACACCACGAGCTTCACGCCGGCTGCCTTGGCGGCGTCGACCGCGTTGCGGCCATACGCCTCGTGCAGGTCGAAGTCGTACTGCAGCGGTAGCTGGAGGACCAGACGGTCGATGCCGTCATTCGCCGCCGCAAGACTCTCCGGATCACCAAGGTCGGCCACCGCGACCTCGGCGCCGCGAGACGCCCAGTGGTCGGCGTGGGCCGCGTCACGTGTCACGACCCGCGTGTCCTTGCCCTGCTTCAGGAGCTGGTCCTCCACGGGAGTTCCTTGGGTGCCCGTTGCACCGTAGACGAGGACAGTTTCGGACATACGTTCCTCCTGCACCACCCAGCGCATCCCGGACGTGCACGCAAGGAAGGTTTAGCGTGGCGCAGCGCAGGTAGTCAAGCAGTCACGACAGAGACGCGCCCTCCCGTCATAGCGATGGAGTGTGGCGCCGACGTCGCGGATCTTCACGAGCAGCCCCAGTCCTGTCGACGCGACGAACAGGTTTCCTCGAGCATCAGCCGGAGACCACGCCACGCGGGACATGTCCGGGATTCGACCAGCGCAGGATGCACAGTTTTCAACCGCCATCGACACGCCCGTGACCTTTCCCTACTGTTCCAGACACCTGATCTGGCGCCATCATCGCGTTAGAAGAGGCGTCCTGGAGGCCTCTACCCAGATCGCCGGAGTTCCGGGGCCGCGCTGTCGAGCTGGGCTGCTCGGCTGCGGGAGAAACCGGTCAGGCAGATCGCAAAAGTTCTGCAGATCAGCGAGTCGTGTCCGCGGCGGTAGATGGACCGCTGCGACCTTGACGACGGTCATTCATAAGCCCGGGTTGCGCGCCGACGAGCTCGAAGAGCTAGACGCACGCTACGGCTGCCCCGTCAGGCTGGCGGCTGGACGACGAAGAACCCCAGCCAGAAGTCGCTGGCGTAAACCCGGCCGTCCGCGCCGAAGTACGCACCCCAGGTCTCCCGCCCTTGGAAGAAGCAATTCTGGTGGCATGCCTCGCTCTTGTTCGCGTTCGGCAGGTAGAAGGAGACCTCGACCGGGTCGCTCTTGACCGAGGTGTCTACCAGGCGGACGCCAGCGGTGTAGTTGGCCACGAGGAGGGTGTTCTCTCCGCGGACGTCGAGGTTGTGCGCGTCCCAGGTGAAGAACCGCTGGATGACGCCGTGCTCATTGGGGCCGCCTCGCCCGTGGTAAGCACCGGCCTGCACGGGGTGGCCAGGGATGTGCCAGTACCCGACCTGGTGCGGTGTGCAGTACGAGGTCCCGTCGCAGGCCGAGGTGTCCAGCACATGCACACCGCCGGTGTCGCCAACGCCGATCTCGTCCTCGAGGTAGACCGAGTTTCCCGACGGTGTGGGGGCGGCGTAGTGGGCGCAGCATTGGGCGTCGGCATTGGGGTAATCCCACGAGCCAACCTCGACGGGGTGAGCCGGGTCGGTCACGTCGACGATTCGCAGGCCGCTGTCCCAGTAGCTGATGTAGTCCAGCACCCGACCGCTCTGCGGATGGCGTTGGATCCAGCCCTCATGCGCGAAGTTGAACTGGGAACACTCCGGGTTAGCGCATCCCTGCGGCTCTGGCGAGACGTAGCTGCCGACAATCGCCCCGGTCAAGATGTTGACGATCGTCGTCTTGAAGTCGTGCTCGCTGTTCGCGTACGCGTACGGACGGCCTGCTGCGGCCTGCGGGTCAAGCTGCACGGTGTGTACGCCGCCGCCGCCGACGGCGATCCGGCGCAGCAGGGTCGGATGGCGAGGTTCGCCGGCCGTGTCGTAGATCGAGATGCCGCCGAATGCCCCCTCGTCGCTCCACGGCTGATGGCTGACCGCCAGGTAACGCCCGACGAGGTCTAGATCTGCTGAATCAGACGTCGCCTGGGGCGACGTGATCGCCGTGGACAGGCGATCGGTGAGCACCGGGCGGGTCGGGTCGGCGGTACTGATAACCGCCACTCCCTGGTCGTCATACGACCCCAAGTAAGCAATGCCTCGACTGGCGTCCACCGCGACGTTCGAGAACTGGCCGTCCCGCCAAGGGTTCAGCGCACCCACGAGCTTCATGGGGTTTCCGGCCGCCAGGGCTGGGGTCGACCCGGCCAAGACGAGCATCACCGCTGCGAGTGCAGCCGCCACGAGAGCCGAGCTCCTCCGACGCATGACCGCTCGCTCCTCAAGTAGGCGTTGCGGTTGATACCTAGGCCGAATATCGGACACACAAGTGCCGAGACGGAATCCAGTTGGCCTTCGTCGTGTCGGCTTACCATGCGGCCGGCAGGATGTGAAGAGAACCGGCTACTTCTTGAATGACACCAGCCGCACGCCCTGCTCTGCAGGCACTCGGATGCACCTCAGTCGGAGCCGCACTCGCCGACCTCACGCCCATCGGACAAACTGAGCCGGTGGCGGAGCGGAACCGGGTGACCCCGTTCGGGGAGATTGACGCCATCGACCAACGCGGGCTGTTCCTCGGCAACCGAGGATGCATCCACCGCGGGCGAGAGATCGTGCGGCCGTGGCAGGTCCGGCGCTGGATCATCTGCGCCCTGACCTACAAGGGCTGGCGGGCTCCGATGTGGGAGGCGGGCAGATGGACGCCCCTGTTCTTCTGGGACGAGGCGGTGGCGCTCGCGGCCGGTCACCGCCCGTGCGCGCTGTGCCGTTACAGCGACTTCCGGCGCTGGATGGACGGGTGGGAGACGGCGACCGGGTCGCGACCGAAGGTTGACCCCGTGGACCGGATCCTGCACGACGAACGCCTCGGGCCCGATCGGGCCAAGCGCGTCCATCGGTTGCCATGGCACGACCTGCCCGACGGGACGTTCGCTGCCGTCAACGGCGCGCCGCATCTCGTGTTTGGGGACCGGCTGATCCCGTGGCGCGCCGCGGCCGAGGCGTACGGCGCTCCGAGCGCGCGGCCCCGCACCGGTCGAGCGACTGTGCTCACTCCTCCCTCGACCGTGGCGGTGTTGCGCGCCGGCTACGAACCGGTCCTGCACCCTTCACTCGTTTTGGGCGAGGCACGTCAGATCCGGGTCAGAGTGGGCGGCCCGACTTCGGGACGTAGGTGACCTCGACGGCGACGACCTGGTCGGTCGGGATAAGGCCGCCGAGACCGTTTGCCGCGCCGGCGTGGCCGCGCTGCGCGGCGAACTCCCACCAGTGGCGAGCCTCGTCGAGCCGACCGGCAGCTTCGCAGGCGATCCCGTAGTTGTACGCGCCACGGGCAAACCCCAACTGCGCCGAAGCGAGAATGGCCGCGGCGGCCTCTGCGTGTTGACCGGCGTGCGCGTACTGCACGCCTGCGTAGTCGAGCGACTCAGGATCGGTGGGATCAACCCCGAAGACGAGCAGTGCCGTGGGTGGCTCCGCCGCAGGCAAAGGATCCGCCACGCTCTCCGGCGCCGGTGTGTCGCGACGCTGCTTCCACCAATTCATCGCGTCCCACCTTCTCTTCGTCACGAATCAGGGAATCGCCGTCATTCGTCCCAAGCAACGAAGCTGAGGACCGGCGGTGGGCCGGTCCTCAGCCCTTGTGCCTGCCTCTGTCTGCGTCGCTAGCTGACGCACCGGTTCAGCGCGCGGTAACCCCGCTGGTCCGAGTAGCCGCCGTGCGGGCCCATGCCGCTGGCGTACTCGTTCCGGTATACGAAGGCGCCCGACGGGGTCTGGAATGCGTAGTGGAAGTACCAGTAGGTGACGCCGCTCTGGTGGACCACGATGTGGCTGGCTCCGGGCACCGGGCGCCAGGTCGGCAGGGTGATCCAACGGCCGTTGATGAACTCCGAGACTTTCAGGTACACCGGCATCTGCCGCTCGTAGGGGAACAGGTCGCTGCCGGCGTAGACGCCGCTGCCGAAGCCGACGGTCTGCACGTCGAGGGTGATCGTGTGGTTGACCGAATTGCAGGTGACGGTTTCGTGGGCCCACGCCGCGCCGACTTCGACGACTGCTGAGGCGGGTGACGCCTGCCCGCCGACGATGGCGATCGCGGCTGCGGTGGCGGCGATTGCTCCGGAGGGGCGGCCGAATCGGCGAGCGGGGTGCCGTGCTGACGTCGGGGCGGTGATTGCGTTCATCGTGTTCTCCCTGCGATCTTCGCGGCGCCATCTGCGTCGACATGCGCAAAGTGCGGGGAGGGGCTTAAGGGCCGCTGATCTAACGCTGAATGCCTGCTCGACCGGCTACTGCACCACAACAACATCGTCGCCACCGACGGCGAGAGCCACCGAGTCGCGAAGCCCGAACACGGACAGGAGGCCGCCCCTCGAAGCGCTAACCATCACGCGAGGTGGGGACCGTGCTGGCCACCAGCGGGGACCGGGACTTGGCCATGGACAACACCGCGACACTTCACTTCGCCCCGTTTGACGCGCTTCTGGACCGCTCCATCGGCAGGACGAGCGATCGGATCGAGGCGGCATCACCTTCGCCTGAGCGGTGTCACACTTCGAGCGAGGAATCGTTAAATGTGGCGTCGGGACCCAACCCGGCCGGCAGGTGCGTGCGTCAGGGGTGCGAGAGGGGGCCCGATGGATCGCGAACCAGCCTTCAGCGACTACGTGGCAGCCCGGCGGGCAAAGCTCTTCCGCACCGCGTGCCTCTTGTGCGGTGACTCGCACCGAGCTGAGGACATCGTCCAGGACACACTCGCCAGGCTCTACGCCAACTGGGTCCGGGTGACCCGCGCCGACGACGTCGATGCGTACGTCCGCCGAATATTGGTCAACAGCCACTACAGCGACCGCCGGCGTCCCTGGCGTCGCGAAACGGCCTCCACAACGCCAATGGACCTGCCGCTCGACCCCGGCATAGCTCCCGAGGACGCCGACGCGATCTGGACGGCGATCAGGAGCCTGCCACCCGGGCAGCGCAAGGTCGTCGTTCTCCGGCACATCTGGGACCTCACGGTCGAGCAGACCGCCGCCGATCTCGGCATCAGCACGGGCACGGTCAAGAGCCAGACCCGAGACGCCCTCGCCGCGCTGCGGCGCGCCCTCGCGCCCGACTTCGGCAGGGCCTCGCTGCAAGGAGAAGAGCGATGATCGACGACGACGTCATCACCCGGCTCGTGGACCTCCACGACCACATCAAGCCGCCCGAGACGCCCTTCGGCGCTGACGCGTTCCGCGGCTGCCGTCGCGGCAGCGCTGGGAGTCCTCGCCGGGACGACCGGCGGTGAGTGGGTCCTGCCGGCTAAGAACCCCGAGTTGCGCAACGGCCAGATCATCCACACCGGCGGCGAGAGTGACCCGCTGCTGCAGTCGGCCGCGCCTGCGCTCCCGAGTGCGCCGCCGTACCCGCAGTGGGAGGCCTACGACCCCGATGCCGGCTCGTTCCTCTACCTCCTCGGGGACAATTACGAGTTGGTGACGATCCTCGACAGGGCCGGATTGCAGGCCCAGTTCACCTGCCCAGCTACGGCCACGTGTACGGTCGGCGGATTCGGCCCCGGCCCCGACGAGGTGACGGCCGCGGGGAAGGGCGCCGACCTCACGGCGCAGGTGATCGGCTTCGACGGCACGGTGCGCGACACGCTGGACCTCTCGGCCGCGGTCACCGGCCAGGGAACCCCCGCAGACCCTGGCCAGCGCCTTGGCGATCTGGCGTGGTCACCCGATGAGCGTCGTCTTGCGGTCAGCACCGAGCCCGCATTCGGCTGCGACCCAACCCGGGTTGCGTGCGAGGCAAGGGTTTGGCTATTCGACCGCAACGGCGGTGAGCCGCGACTGGTCTACACAGAGCACACACCCGGGGAGCTTGTCGGGGGCGAGTCCCCGAACACGCCGGTGATCTTGGAGCTTGCCTGGTCGCCGGACGGGAGCCGCCTGGGCATCGTGGTAGGCAACCAGTTGGTGCCTGAGTCGGGAAAGGACGACGCGTCGCAGCCGTTGCCGCGGTTGGTCGCCGTACCCGTCGGCGGCGGGGATGCACAAACGCTCTTCACCTACGACAACGACCACCACCCCGGCGGCTTCTTCGGGAACGGCCTCGGCCGCCACTTCGCCTTCGCGTGGTCGCCGGACGGCAACCGGGTCGCGGTCACCAGCAATGGCGGCATCGCCGAGATCTCCGCCACCGACGGGGCTGTGCTCGCCGAGCATCCGGGCAAGAAGATCCACGGTCCCATCGCGTGGCTCCCGAGATAGCCCTTGCTG
>JBDSAK010000464.1:0-2546 GCA_039922195.1 Mycobacteriales bacterium | reverse complement strand
GGAACCGATGTACTCCCACCCATCGCGGCGCTATCGGGTGTCTTGTATCTGCTCTGCTGGCTCTGGACCCGATTGGCCCCAGTCCCTGCCGGCTTCAACCACCCGGTCTACGCCGCGCTGGTCATCGTCACATCAGCCAACACGATTCTGCACCAGGCACTGGTCGGCAATCCGATGCTGACGTTCGACATGGCGCTCGTGATCATCTTGACCGGCATGTGCATCGTGTCACTGCGATGGACGCTGTTCATCGTGTCACTGCAAGCCGTCGGCTGGTTCGCCTTCGCCGCGCCGGAATTCGGTACATCGGCCTGGAGCTCGGCGGCGGTCAGCATCAGCTTCGCGATCGGTGGCTGCGCGATCATCAACACCGGACGCCGCCACGCGCTGGCCCGGTTGTTCCAGGTGACCGAGGACGCCGAACGCGCAGCGGTCGTCGACTCACTGACCCAGGTCTACAACCGCCGGGGCTTAGCGCTGGTTGCAGCACATGTCGTCCGCACCGCGCGGCGTACCGGCGAACACGTCGGTGTCATGGTGCTCGACATCGACACCTTCAAAGGCATCAACGACCAGCTCGGGCATCAGGCGGGCGACCGGACCTTGGTCGCCGTTGCCGAAGCGCTGAAAGCAGGGGGGCGGGACAGTGACGTCGTCGCCCGGTGGGGCGGTGACGAGTTCGTCGTGGTGACCCTCGGCGCAGCGCCGGACGCCGACGAGCTCGCGCGCCGGGTCGAGCGCGACCTGGCGACGAGCGGCGTCGTCGGTCCGGGCGGCCAGCCGATACGCGTCAGCGTGGGCGCGGCCAACCTCGCCACGATCGAGGATCCCGACGCCATCGATCAGCTCATCGTGGCAGCGGACGCTGCAATGTACGCGGGCCGCGCGAAGCGCCGGCCGAGTGGCTCTCGCGTCGTGGCGCTCGACGCGCCTCAGAATCTCTCGATCGGCCGGTAGACACCCCACGCCTCGCGCAGCACATCGCAGACCTCGCCGACGGTCGCGCGTGTGCGCAACGCTTCCTTCAATGAGGGCAGCACGTTGCCAGTGCCGCGTGCCGCCTCGCCGAGATCACCGAGCAGCCCTTGTACCGCGTCGCCATCACGGGTCGCCCGCACCTGCGCCAGCCGAGCAACCTGCTCGCGCTCGATCGCTGGGTCCACCTGTAGCGAGGTGTACGCCTCCTCGGACTCGGCGACGAACTTGTTGACGCCGACGACTGTCCGCTCGCCCGACTCGATGCTCCGCGCGACGTCATACGCCGATCGCTCGATCTCGCTCTTCTGCATGCCCTGCTCGATCGCCGCGACCGCACCGCCGCACTCTTCGACGCGCGCCATCAGCTCTCGGACCGCGGCGTCGATGTCATCAGTCATCGACTCGATCGCATAGGAGCCGGCGAACGGATCGACCGTTGCTGTGACGTCCGTTTCGAAGGCGAGCACCTGCTGCGTGCGCAGCGCGAGCGTCGCTGCCTTCACCGTCGGCAGGGCTATCGCCTCGTCGTAGGAGTTCGTGTGCAGCGACTGCGTGCCGCCGAATACGGCGCCGAGCGCCTGCAGGGCCACCCGCACGATGTTGACCTCGGGCTGCTGAGCCGTCAGTTGCACACCGGCGGTCTGCGTGTGGAAGCGCAGCATCGTCGATTTCGGGTCGCGTGCGCCGAAGTCATCGCTCATCACCCGCGCCCACACGCGCCTTGCCGCGCGGAACTTGGCGACTTCTTCGAGCAAGGTGGTGCGCGCGACGAAGAAGAAGGCCAGCCGAGGAGCGAAGTCGTCCACGGCGAGCCCAGCTGCGATCGCGGCGCGGACGTATTCGATGCCGTTGGCGAGAGTGAACGCGATCTCCTGCACAGGCGTCGCACCCGCTTCGGCCATGTGGTAACCGGAGACGGAGATGGTGTTCCACTGCGGCAACTCGCGCGAGCAGTAGCCAAAGATGTCGGTCGTCAGCCGCAACGAGGCAGCCGGTGGATAGATGTACGTGCCACGCGCGATGTACTCCTTGAGTACGTCGTTCTGCACGGTCCCGCGCAGTGCCGCTCCCGCGAGGCCGCGCTCCTCGGCAACGAGCTGGTAGAGCAGCAGCAGTACGGCGGCAGGTGCGTTGATCGTCATCGACGTCGTCACCTCGTCGAGCGGTATCCCGTCGAAGAGCACGCGCATGTCGTCGATGGAGTCGATCGCGACGCCGACCTTGCCGACCTCGCCGCGGGCAATCGGGTTGTCGCTGTCGTAGCCCATCTGCGTCGGCAGGTCGAAAGCGACCGACAATCCGGTGGTGCCGGCGGCCAGGAGTGCGTGATAGCGCGCGTTCGACTCGCGTGCCGAGCCGTAGCCGGCGTACTGCCGCATCGTCCACGGCCGGCCGGTGTACATCGAGGCGTAGACACCGCGGGTGTAGGGGAACTCGCCGGGCGCGCCGAGCTCAGTGCCCGGATCCCCGGCAGCGCGGTCGGCCGCGCTGTAGACCCCCCTGATGGGCAGTCCCGACTCCGACAATCGATCCTCGGCCATGAGCGGATCGTAGTGACGAGCGCTGGC
>JBDSAK010000463.1:0-2713 GCA_039922195.1 Mycobacteriales bacterium | reverse complement strand
CCGAGCGGGTCGAGTTTCTGTCGAACGGCGTCGCACACGCGGCCCACACCGGTCTCTGACTCGGCGATCATGTCCCCAGCGCGGCCTGCTTCTCCAGCGCGACGATTTCGTCCCCGGCGATATGCATCACCCAGAAGGCTCCCTTGCGGGCACTCGGATCTGACGGCGCGCGGTGGCCGTACGTCTTGCACAGGGCGCTCACCAGCCCGTCGATGACGCCGCCCTGGCTGCACAGAACCGTGGGCACCCCCGCCGCGACCACGGCGGCGGTCCGCCGAAGCGCTGCATCGGGATTCGCCGGATAGCCGCTCTCGGACAGCAACGGTTCGCTCTCTACCGTCAGACCCTGCCGCGCGGCGTACGGCCGGATGGTGTCGAGGCAACGCAGTACGTCGGCTGACAACACGCGCTCGACTCCGTAGGCGGCCAGGAGCGGCACCAGCTCAGCGGCCTGGAGCAGGCCCGTCTCGTCGAGGGGTCGCTCGCGATCATCGCCCGGGAAGGACCCGCGATCGCCTGCGCTGCCGTGCCGTAGCAGCAGGAACGGTGTCGTCTCCAGCGGCTTTGCCAGGAACCGAGTGATCAGGTCGCGGTCGTGATCTTGGCTGAGCAGCCGCTGCGCGTGCTGCGGTGGCAGCCAGATGACCTCGTCGACTTCGTCGTTCGGTCGGAATGCTCCGCCGAGCGTACGAAGGGCCCAGTACGTGACGGTCTTCTGCGTCGAGTCCTTGAGGTAGGAAATCTCGCCGAGCGGTCTGCCGATGAGGCTGCGGTGACCTGTCTCTTCGCTCACTTCCCGGAGCGCCGCGTTCAGCACGTGCTCGCCGGCGATCAGTTTTCCTTTTGGGAAGGACCAGTCGTCGTACTTCGGGCGGTGGATCAGCGCGACTTTGACGATCCCGTCATGGGTGTCCCAGAGCACGCCGCCCGCGGCGCGTATTGGCGGCACCCACATCCCTCACTACTCGATCCAAGAACGGAACTCCCGGCGTCTAACCTCTCGCCAAACGCCCCCCAGTGCAGCCCGCGCCTCGTCGGCGGCCTGCACCTGCCTGCAGTAAAGCATGCCCAGCGCGAAGCTGAGATCACTCGATTCTCGCCCGGCTCTCGACCGCGCCAACCGGTGCAGGGCAGCACAGGCGACGATGGCGTCCTGATGCTCGCCGAGCACGTCCTGCACCCTGACGATCTGCTGCGCGAGGCGCTTCGCGGGCGACCCGAACGCCAGCGCGCAGGCCTCGCTTGCGTAGCGTGCCTGCTTGGCGACGATCCGAGCACGGTGCAATTGCTCGTCAGGGGCATCGTCGCCGATCTTCTCGACTGACTTTTCGAGTCGTCGCCACGCGCGCGCGGCGAGTGGCGGCAACACGTCCTTTGCGCGACCCGCTGCCGCCTCGCTCAGCGGCGGTGCGCTGGTCGCGTCGATCAGTGTGTCCAGCAGAGTCGTGAAGCGCGCTTCCGACAATGCGGTCCGCAGTGCTGCGTCCCCCCGGCGCTGCGCCGCCGTCAGCATGCGCTCCACCGCATCGGATGCCACAAGGCGGACCGCGTCGTCGGGCAGCGCAGCAAGCTGAGGCGACAGCCGCGCGGTCATCACTTCCGCATCACGGGCACCGCCCAGCGACGTCGCCAGCCAGCGAAGTTCTTCTCGCGTCGCGGTTGCCCACGCCGGATCCAGCAACGAGCCGAAGGTCTTGAGCCCACTGCGTAGCTGGCGGGCGGCCACTCGCATCTGGTGGACAGCGTCATCGGTGCCTTGTCGCGCAAGGGAATCGTGGGCCAGCAGTGCCCTCACGTGTAGTCGCAAGAACGAGGTGACGACCTCACCGGCAGTGCTGCGAGCGCTGACGTCCGCAGCCAGGTCGACTTCCGGCGGGCCCGCGGCGCGCGAACCCAAGGCGCGGACGGCTTTGGGCATGAAGGTGCCCGAGACGGCTCCCGAGCCTTCGAGAACGGTGCCGACCTTCTTGAGGAAGCCGAGCTTCGCGCCTTTGCTCTCGATCTCGATCTCGCGAAAACGCTCGATGACGCGGGCGCCGTCGAGGACCGAAACGGTGTCGTCGACGAGCTCGGCTGCAACCTCGCCGTCGTCGTCGAACAAGATGATGCTCTCCCGGTTGGTCCTCAGCGTCGCGACCGGCTTGAGGGTCTGACCGCGCACATATGCGGTCACCAGGTCGGTCAGGGCGGCAGGAACACCGCGGCCATTCGCAGGTGCCGAGATCTCGTCGCGCGCCGCAGCGGCGGCCCCGGCGACCGGCAGCTTCAGATGCCAGCCGGCGTCGTCGCCGCCCGTCCGGCGCCGCAGCGTGATGCCCCAGCGCGCGAGGCGCAAGTCATCGGTGTCGTAGTACGTCGCGCGCAGAGTCGCCCGAGTGGGACGCGACGTCGCCGAGACCGGCGACTTCCCCCCGACGAGGTCAGGCAGCGTGAACGGCTCGTGGACGCTGAACTTCAACTCGAGCTCACGCACTGGCGCCCCTCTTGTGCACCTGTCGGATCAGCTGGCTGTGGTAGTCGGGAAGCGAGGCACCCGACTCATCGGCGCGGCGTACCCAGTTGCCGTCGGCATGCAGATCCCAGGCGTCGATGTCGTCGCTCAACGCGAGCTCCAGCGTGTCGCGCAGTTGACCCCGCGCCGTGTCGCCGCACACCATCATCAACACCTCGACGCGGCGGTCCAGGTTGCGGTGCATCATGTCGGCGCTGCCGA
>JBDSAK010000462.1:0-2584 GCA_039922195.1 Mycobacteriales bacterium | reverse complement strand
CAGACCACGGGTCCACCGGCCGAGAAGGCGTACGCGGTCGAACCCGTCGGCGTCGCCGCCACGACCCCGTCGCAGCCCCAGCGCGACAGCGGCCGGCCGTCGACCTCCGCGATCAACTCGACCATCCGCTGCCGGTTGGCCTTCTCCACCGACGTCTCGTTGAGCGCCCAGCCGGAGTACACCTGCTGGCCGCCGCTGGTCACCGTCACATCGAGGGTCATCCGCCGCTCGACGGTGTAGTCGCCGCGCAGCACATGGTCGATCGTCGCCTCGAGCCGGTCGGGCTCGGCCTCGGCGAGGAAGCCGACATGACCGAGGTTGATGCCGACGACCGGTACGGCGGCAGGACGCGCCACCTCTGCCGCGCGCAGCAAGGTGCCGTCGCCGCCGAGCACGATCACCATCTCGGCGCCGGCCGCCGGATCGCCGTCGGGGTCCACGACCGTCGAGTCGGGAATGCCCAGGGCATCTTGCTCGGAGGCGAGGAGCCGCACTCCGACGCCGGCCGCGCGCAGCAGCTCGGCGACATGGTGCGCTGCCTTCACGGCATCGTCGCGACCGGTATGAGCGACGAGCAACATGATGCGTGCGGTCATGTGTGCGGTCGTGCTTGCAGTCATTGCGGCCCGGCCTCCACGGCGGCATCCAGCGCCGCGTCATCCAGTGTGGCAGCGCCGGCGCGCAGCCACAGGAAGTACTCGACGTTACCGGCCGGGCCGGGCAGCGGGCTCGCGGTGACGCCCACGACACCAAGCCCGGCGCCGTACGCCGATTGCGCGACCTCCCGCACCGCGGTCTTGCGCAGCTCGGGATCCCTGACGACACCGCCGGCGCCGAGGCGCTCGCGACCTACTTCGAACTGCGGCTTCACCATCAGCAAGAAGTCCGCGTCGTCGTGCGCACTTGCTCGCAGCGCCGGGATCACCAGCGTGAGCGAGATGAACGACAGGTCGGCGACGACCAGTTCGACCGGCCCGCCGATCGCTGCCGCGTCGAGAGCGCGGATGTTGGTGCGGTCGACGACCGTGACGCGGTCGTCGTTCTGCAACCGCCAGATGAGCTGCCCGTAGCCGACGTCGACCGCGACCACTTCGCGGGCGCCGCGCCTGAGCAGTACGTCGGTGAAGCCGCCCGTCGACGCGCCCGCGTCGAGGCAGCGGCGTCCGGCGATGGCGACACCGCCGATTGCCTCGAATGCGTCGAGCGCCCCGAGGAGCTTGTGCGCTCCCCGCGACGCCCAGTCCTCGCCTGGCTCGCCGGCGATGAGGAGGGGATCCCCCGGTTCGACCGCGGTCGCCGCCTTCGTCGCGACCTGCCCGCGGACGCGCACCCGGCCCGCCGCAATCACGTCAGCCGCCTGTTCGCGGCTGCGCGCCAATCCCCGGCGGACCAGCTCCGCATCGAGGCGGGCACGCCGGACCACCGACGTCAGGCCCCGTCGAGTTCCGCGAGCGAGTCCTGCAGCTTGGCGTGCACGTCGTCGTACGTCTCGATCTGCTCGGTGAGCGGCTGGGCGTCGATGCCGCCGAGTTCCTGCTGCGCCTCGCGAACCCGGCGTACAGACTCCGAGACGTCGTCCTCGGCTGCCGCCGGCGTCGACCCCTCTGCTACGTCGCTCAGGTCGGCCTCGTTCACCGACACGTCCCCGGGCACGCTGTCATCGCTCACCGCGTTACTGGGCACCAGTACTTCTTCTTCAGGCACCTCTTCGTGCAGCAGGTTGTCGTCAGTCATGTCGTGGTCGCTCTCGTTGTCAGCTGGCATGGTGCCCTCGGTCCTGTTGTCGTCGGTCATGGCGAACTCTTCGGCGCGCCCTTGCGTGCGGGCTTGGCCGCCGGCCTCGCCGCCTTGGCTGCCTTGGCTGGTGTGGCCGCCTTGGCGGCGCTGCTCGACTTTGTTGCCTTAGCGGGCTTGGCCGGCGCTGCACCTTTGGTCACCTTGGCCGGCGCTGCGCCTTTAGTCACCTTCGCCGTCGTGGCACCCTTGGCCGGCTTCGCCGGTGTCGTGGCCCTGCTCGCGGGCTTGGCCGGTGCGGCCGCTGTTGCCTTGGCCGGCTTGGCGGCGGCCGTCTTGCCTGCGGTCTTGCGAGCGGCCGACTTCGCCGCAGCACCAGCCGGCACGGCGGCGACTGTGGCTGACGTCGACGCCGACGGCTCGGCCTGCTCGGCCAGGCCCATGCCCACGGCCATCTCGCGCACGGCGTCGGCCGCCTTCGCTGCCGCTTCGCGCAGTGAGCCTTCGAACCCACGGAAGATCGCGGACACGTCGTCGGTCTTGGCCACGCCGAGCCGAGTGACGGTGCGGTCGACCTCGGTGCGGACCAGCGCGGCGATCGCCTCGCGGTTGCTCTTGCTACTGACGAGCAGCTCTTCGGCGAGCGCGGTCACCTGCTCCTTGGCGGCTTCGCCTTGCGCGACGAGCGCCTCGGCGGCGTGCATCGCGCGTTCGCGGGTCAATTCGGTCAGGCCGCTCGCCAGAGCGAAGTAGTTCTTGACGCTGTCGCGCATCTCGCACTCCCAAAGGTCTCGCGCCCCGCCAACGGTGGCGACGGGCGCTCTTTCGTGCGTCGTGCTGTCTGGGACAA
>JBDSAK010000461.1:0-5270 GCA_039922195.1 Mycobacteriales bacterium | reverse complement strand
GACCTGCTCACCGACTCCGGGACCGGCGCCATGTCGCGGGACCAGTGGGCCGCGATCCAGCACGGCGACGAAAGCTACGCGGGCTCGCCCTCGTGGTTCCGGTTCCTCCAGGCGGTGCAGGCGCTCTTCCCGTTCCCGCACGTGATCCCGACCCATCAGGGCCGCGCGGCCGAGAAGATCCTGTTCACCGCCGTTGGCGGCGCGGGGAAGGCGGTGCCGAACAACACGCACTTCGACACCACCCGCGCCAACATCGAATACACCGGCGCGGAGGCCATCGATCTCGTCATCGAAGAAGGCCGCGACCCGACCTCGCTTCATCCGTTCAAGGGCAACATGGACCTCGACGCGCTCGACGTCCTGCTCACCGAACGCGCGGACGACGTACCGCTGGTCATGGTCACTGTCACCAACAACTCCGGCGGCGGGCAGCCGGTGTCGCTCGCCAACCTGCGCGGCATCCGCGAGATCTGCGACCGCCATGGCAAGCCGTTGTTCCTCGACGGCTGCCGGTTCGCCGAGAACGCGTGGTTCATCCGCGAACGTGAGGAGGGCCAAGGCGATCGCGCCGTTCGCGACATCGTCCGCGAGATGGCGTCGCTCGCCGACGGCATGACGATGAGCGCGAAGAAAGACCCGCTGGCCAACATCGGCGGCTGGCTCGCGATGAACGACGACGCGCTCGCCGCGCAGTGCCGCACGCTGCTGATCCTGACCGAAGGCTTTCCGACGTACGGCGGACTCGCGGGCCGTGACCTCGAAGCAGTCGCCCAGGGACTGCGCGAAGCGGTCGACCATGACTACCTGCGCTATCGCATCCGGTCGACGGCGTACCTCGGCGAAGCCCTGGCAGCTATGGGGATTCCGGTCGTGCAGCCGATCGGTGGACACGCCGTCTACATCGACGCACGGGCGATGCTGCCGCATCTGCCCCCGTTGTCGTATCCCGGTCAGTCGCTCGCGATCGCGTTGTACGAGACCGGTGGCGTACGCGGTTGCGAGATCGGCACGGTGATGTTCGGCCGGCACCCGGACGGCACCGAGTCACCAGCCGCAATGGATCTGGTCCGCCTCGCGATCCCGCGCCGCACCTACACGCAAAGCCACATCGACTACGTCATCGAGGTGTGTGAGCACGTCGCTACACGCAGCACCGAACTCCCGGCGTACCGCATCGTCGACGAGCCACCGGCACTACGGCACTTCACTGCGCGCTTCGAACCAGCACGCTGATTTCCCCGTCGTCACGGTCGCGCTCTGTGGACACCTCGGTCATCATTCCGGGGGACGACTGAGCGGTACTTGGCGCGGTACGGTCGTTTCGTGCTCCTCGCCGAGAAGTTCGTCATGCTCGCGCTGAACGCCGACGGATCACTGGCCAGGGGCGCGGGCAACCACGCGGCGGCTGCCGTCGGCGTGACCGCCGCACTCGTGACGGAGCTCGCGCAGCAAGGCCACGTGGACCTGACCGACGGGCGCATCACGCTGACCGGATCCCGGCCCGAACACCCACTGCTCGCGCAGGCGCTCGACAACCTCGCCCCGCATGAGGGCAAGAAGCTCAAGAGCCGACTGGGAGCCGTGCGACATTCCGGCTGGCGCGAGGTCGTCGACGGTATGATCGATGCCGGGATCGTCGGGCGGGAGAAGAGCCCGCTCCAGTCGACGCGGCACCCGGTTGCGGACCCCGCGGCACACGCCGCCCTGCTCGCCGACGTGCGCGCGGCCGCTGTCGGCGACGGCCCGATGGACCCCGACATTGCCTGCCTGCTGGCGCTTGCGGGCCCGAGCCAGCATCTCGAAGTCGTCGCGCCCAACCGCGGCGACCGTGGCGCGGCCAGGCGGCGCATCGACGAGGCCGCGGAGTCGGTGCCTGCGGCGGCCGCGGTCAAGTACGTCGTCGAAGCCGCAGCAGCTGCCGCCGCGACCGGGATCGCCTGAAGCCAGACCTCTTCGGGCGGCGTACGCCGCGCCGTCCTACGGGCGGGCGCTCTCCGCTCCGGCGGCCGCGTCGGGGCGGCAGACGTCGGGCTCGATGTAGATGATCCGGGCGGTTGGCACGGCGTCGCGGATGCTGACCTCCGCCTCGTTGATGACCCGCGCGACGTCGTTGAACGACAGCGAGGCGATCATCGAGACCTTGGCGGCGACGAGGAGTTCTTCCGGCCCGATGTAGAGCGTCTTCAGGTGGATCAGCGCATCGATTTCGGGGTGGTCGACGAGCATCCGTTCGACCTGCACCCGCTCCCTCGGGTTGGCTCCCTCGCCGATGAGCAAGCTGCGCATCTCGACGGCGAGGATGACGGCGATGATGCCGAGCAGTACGCCGATCGACATCGTGCCGAGCGCATCGAAGACTCCGTCTCCGGTGATGGCCGTGAGCACCACGCCGATGAGGGCGAGGACGAGCCCGACAAGCGCTCCGAAATCTTCGAGCAGGATCACCGGGAGCTCAGGCGACTTGGAATGGCGGATGAACGCGAACCAACCTTCACCACGGCGCACGTGGTTGGCCTCGACGATTGCCGTGCGGAACGAGAACGACTCCAAGACGATGGCGACGACCAGTACGCCGATCGCGACCCCGGGCTTCTCGATGCCGTGACCCTCGTCATGCCGCAACTTCTCGTAGCCTTCGAACAGCGCGAACAGCGATCCCAGCGTGAACAGCACGACGGCGACGACGAACGCGTAGAAATACCTGGACCGCCCGTAGCCGAAGGGGTGTTCCTCGTCCGCGGCGCGCTTGGCCTGCCGCCCGCCGAAGAGCAACAGCCCTTGGTTGCCGGAGTCGGCGAGCGAGTGAATCGATTCCGCGAGCATCGACGCGGAGCCGGTGAACAGGAACGCGACGAACTTCGAGACCGCGATGCCGAGGTTGGCGACGAGCGCCGCGACGACAGCCTTGGTGCCCCCGGAAGTGCTCACTCGAGATCGCTCCTACGGATCGGCAGAGCGCCCGCCATTCGCGGACCGGACGGGTCGACGCCCAGCAGCATCGCGACGTAGACCGCCGAGAAGTCACCGAGCGCGGCAAGCGACGCGATGCGGGCCAGCGGCGTACTTCCCTCGGCCTTGATCTCGATGACGGTGCTACCCATCTCCTCGCGCACGTCACGCGCCGCGTCGGCGCGGCGCGCGACCTGCGGATGCTCCTCGGTGTCGCGGAAGAGAACGAAGTGCACCGGCAGGCCGCCGTGCTCGCGCCGGTCGGGACCGGCCGACTCCTGGTGACCCGCTTCAGGCAACGTCCCGCAGATCGCCGGGTACTGCGCGATGACCGCGAGCTGGCTGGCGAAGCGGTCAGCGGCAACGCCGGTCGCCGCAGACACCCCCCAGATGATGGGCAACCGCCCGGCGAGGGACACGGCCAGCGTCTTGGCCGGGTTGAGGAACGTGTCGCGGCTCGGCTTGTAGCGCTCCGTCATCAGCTCGAGGATCTCGGGGGTGTCGCCCACGGCCGCGTCACCGCCGCCGGTCAGCCCGAGCTTGCCGGCGAGAACGACGAGTGGCATCGACAACGACCAGATACTGGTCGCCGACCGGCGGCTGCTGCGCGTCAAAGCCGCAACCGGGCCGCGACCCTCGGTGCGGACCGCGAGCAGCGACCCTGCGGCGGCGACGGTGAAGAGCCGGCAGCCTCTGCGGATCGCCTCGTCAGCGGCGGAGATCGTCTCCTGCGTCGTACCGGAGTAGGAGACGGGGACGACAAGGTCGGCCGGGCCGACCCAGCCGGGCAGCCCGTAGCCGCGGTGCGTGAGGACCGGGACCGGGCAGGTGTTGCCGAGTACGGCGGCGAGCAGGTCACCAGCGCGACCCGCGGCACCCATGCCGGCGACCACGATGGACCGGGGCCGACCTTCGGCGGCGAGTTCGCTGAAGTCGATCTCGCCGGCCGTGAACAGTGCTTCACGCAGCTGCGCCGGAGCGGACGACACCGCGAGCAGCGCGTCGCCCGGATCTCTCCCGGCGATCGCATCGGGATCGTCGAGCAGGTACTCGTCGACCTCGAAACCGTCCCCGATCACGCCGGGCGCACTGCCTCGTCGATCAGTAGCACCGGGATGTCATCGCGCACGGGATAGCGCAGCCCGCAGCCGGTGCAGGCCAGCACACTCTCGGCGTCGAGCGCTTCGAGGGGCGCATGGCAGTCGGGACAGGCGAGCAGCTCGAGGAGCGCGGGATCGAGATTCATCGGTCAACCCTTCGTGATGAGCGCGAGCGCCTCGTCGCGCACCCGCTCCATCGTCGGTACGTCGGCGGCTTCGGTATTGAGGCGCAACAGCGGCTCGGTGTTGGACGCGCGCAGGTTGAACCACCAGTCCTGGTGGCTGACGGTCAGCCCGTCGAGATGGTCGATCTCGACCCCCACGTCGCCGGCGTAGTGCCTCTCGACTTCGGCGATGACCGCCTGCGGGTCGGTCACGGTCGAGTTGATCTCGCCGCTCGACGGATAGCGGCTGTACTGCGCGAGCAATTGCGACAGGGTTCCGGGCTGCTCGCCGAGCGCTGCCAGCGTGTGCAGAGCCGCGAGCATTCCGCTGTCGGCCTTCCAGAAGTCACGGAAGTAGAAGTGTCCCGAGTGCTCGCCGCCGAAGATCGCCCCGGTCGACGCCATCTCTGCCTTGATGAACGAATGCCCGACGCGGGTGCGGATCGGCGTACCGCCGAGCTCTCGGACGATCTCCGGCACCGCGCGACTCGTGATGCAGTTGTGGATGATCGTGGAGCCGGGCTCGCGACGGAGCTCGCGCGCAGCGACCAGCGCGGTGATCGTGCTCGGCGAGACGATCTGCCCCAACTCGTCGATGACGAAGCAGCGGTCGGCGTCGCCGTCGAACGCCAGCCCGATGTCCGCCTTCTCGGCGAGCACCCGCTGGCGCAGGTCGGCGACGTTCGCTGCCTCGATCGGATTGGCCTCGTGGTTGGGGAAGCTGCCGTCGAGCTCGAAGTACATCTGGATGATCTCGAGCGGTAGCCCCTTGAAGACTGCCGGCGCGGTGTGCCCGCCCATCCCGTTGCCCGCATCGACGACGACCTTGAGCCGGCGGATGCCGCGCAGGTCGACGAGGGAGTGCAAGTGCTCGGCGTACGCCGTCAGCATGTCCTCGTTGCGCGCGGTGCCCGGTGTCTCCACGACGTTGCTCGGGACGGTGCCAGTGCTGATCCACTCCTTGATCTGATTGAGACCGCTGTCCTGGCCGACCGGCTTCGCACCGGCGTAACACATCTTGATGCCGTTGTACTTGGCCGGGTTGTGACTCGCGGTG
>JBDSAK010000460.1:0-5281 GCA_039922195.1 Mycobacteriales bacterium | reverse complement strand
GCTGGTGGCCGCAGTTCCGGTTCGTGACTGGGTCGCCGACAACGCGCTGCCGCGGCTGGTGCTGTTGACCGCACCCGCGGCGCTCATCATCATGATCACCGGTACTTTCGGTGTCGCGGTGGACCTGCCGATCCCGCTCGCGCCGGTCTACGGATTCGGCGCCTTGGGTGCCGACGCGGCGACCTTGTTCGCTGCTCTCGGTCTCATCGGTCTCGGCCTCGAACTCGCCCGCCCCATCCGCCGCGCGCCCCGCCTGGCCGCGGCGATAGTGCTGGCCGCCTCACCCTTGGCCTCGTCTCAACGCGCTGCCCTGCTCGGCCTCGGCGCCGCGACATTGGTCCTGTTCCTGTTCGCTGCTGTCCACGGATCGGTCGGCTACGTGCGCCTCCGCAGCGGCGACGTTGCGCTCGGCGTTCTGGTGGTCGGCGGACTGGCGGGCCTCGCCGTCGTACTCATGGGGATGCGGTCGAGTGTGGTCCGCGACTTCGTGGACGAGCAGCTGCGCTCGACTTTCCAGAGCACCGCCAAGGCGCAGTCTGCGCAGTCACGCATCAACCAATGGCGCGCTGCGCGGGAATTGATTGCCCAACAGCCGCTTTTCGGCTCAGGGCTTGGCACCGAGTTCGTGCACTACGAGGTCGGCCCGAACGAGTTCTGGACGCAGAACATCACGCACAACATCGGCCTCGATTTGTTGATGCGAACCGGACTTCTGGGTTTCACGCTCTTCACGCTCGCGTTGCTGTCGAGTCTCGCGGAAGGCGTCCGCGCCGTGTGGCGCAGTCATTCGCCGCAGCTCGTCGCCCTGTCGGCGCTTGCCATTGCGGCCATCGTCGCGTTCCTGGCAAAAGGTACGGTCGAGTCGGTGCTGGAGAAGTATCGGTTGTGCGTTCTGGTCGGCCTCGCCCTCGGATGGATGTATCGATGCTGGACGGAAACCGCATCTGCACCGGGTTCGGGCTTTGGATCTGCCGCACTGCCGCATCGGCAGCGCGCGCTCGCCGGGGTCATGAAGTGAAACGCGAAGAAGGGGTCTTGGCATGGAGTTGAGCCAACTGTTGCGGACGTTGCGCCGGGAGTGGGTCACCCTCGTGGGCATCTTCGTCGTCGTCATGGCAACGACGCTGATCCAGGCACGGCTGCCGACGACCTCCTACGCGTCCACCACGACGTTGCTGGTGTCGCCCAAGACCGAATCCGGGTACAGCGCAGGGATCCAGATCGTCGGGTTCGTCGTGCCGGCGATCGAGGCGCAGGTCGGCGGCGCGACATTGCGAAGTCGGGTTGAGGATGCTTCACCGGCAATAGCCGACGCGAGCTATGGGGTGGGAGTCTCGTCACGGCCAGGAACCGGTGTCCTCAACCTGACTGCCAACTCATCGGACGCGTCACTGGTGAGCGACATCGCAGCCAGTTACGCCCGGCAGCTCATCGACCTGCAGCCGAAAGATTCGCCCATCGCCATCAGCGTGCTCGAGCCCGCGAGTCCGCCCGTGGCGACAACGGTGTCGCAGCTTCGGCTGCTCGTCGGCGGCGCTGTGCTCGCGCTGACGCTCGCGGTGATCGGAGCGCTGCTCCGGCACAGACTGCGCCGCCGCCGAAGCCTGGCCGACGACTTGTTCGACGAGGTGGGGCTGCCGGTGCTCGGGTCGATTCCCAAGTTGAACAGTGTGCTCTCCGGTGATGCCAGCCCGGGACAGCTCTACAGCCGAAATGAAGCTGTGGGTGCGGAGGCGATCGTCGCGATGGCGACCAACATCGATCTGGCTATGGCGTCGCGCGACGCTCTCAGTGTTTCGGTCGTGTCGGCCCGGTCGGGGGATGGCCGCACGAACGTGGCAATGCATCTGGCGTGGCGGCTCGCCGCGGCTGGTCGGTCGGTGTGGCTGGTTGAGGCCGACCTGCGCCGCCCGAGACTGAGCGATTTGCTGGGCACCACCGCATTCGGCCGCAACACCACGATGCACGGGGAACCGGGCGCGTGGCTTGCCCTTGCCTCGACGGCCCGCCCCGGCATGATGTTCGTGTCCGAAGCGGCACTGCGCGGAATGGGGCCGGCGGCGCCCCAGTTCGGTGCGGATGATCGCCACCCCGTCGACATCGTCTCGGTGGCGGTTCCGGCACTCTTGGACTACTCGGGACGAGCGAAGGAAGTGGTGGTCTTCGACTTGCCTCCGCTCGCGGGTGCAGCCGAGACGCTGCTCGTCGCGGCGAAGTCCGATGTGGTTGTCCTGGTCGCCGATGCGCGCAGCGGCACCATGCTCGAAGATGTCTCGGCGGCGGCGGAAAGCCTTCGGCTGGCCGGCTGCGAGGTCATCGGTCTCGTGCTGAACCGGACCCGGACAGGCCGGCACCGCCGCAGTGCCCGACCATTCGAGGCGCGCGCGCGCCCCGCTGCAGCCGTCGAGTCGTCGACCGGGCGCGACATCTTTGCCAAGAGATCCGGTTTGTAGCCGGACGCAGTTCCACGTGTAGCAGGGCCACACGTGTAGCTCACGGCTGGGTCCATAACCGCTGATCGGCTCTCCCGGCCAGCAGCGTGCGCTACCGCTTGAACGTCGCGGTGTTGACGGTCACCGTTCCGTTGGACGCTTGTATCGCCACCGTCAAGGTGTGCGAGCCCAGCGCGAGTTTGCTCGCGTCGTACGGCGTCGCTGTCGCACCGCCGCCAACCATGTCGAACATTGCCCAGGACTCGACGTGATACGGGGTTTTGCTGCGCGTCGCGTCGTCGATGTAGAAGCTGACCTTGCTCGCTGCGATGCTCGGATTGACGAATACGTAGACACTCCCGGCGACAGTGCTGCCGGCCAGGTTCACGGCCGAACTCCGGTTGGCGTTGGCGCTCGTGAGGATGAGATTGGTTGCCGTGCTGAGCGTCGCCGCCGTGGGCGCGGTGGTGATTCCGCCCCAGAGCTTCTTGTACATCGCCGCGGCGTTCGGGAATGTCCCGGTCGTCATCGCGTGGAGTTCTGCGGCACTCTGGTCGTACTCGAAGTAGTGCTCACTGAAGGTCGGGTAGGCCTTCATCCAGTTGTACATCTGCTGGATGTAGTAAGGGTTGTCGTTGCCGCCATGGCCGTCCGTGCGCCTCGACAAGCCCCACTCGTCGTACGACGACGGCTTGCCGTGCGCGGCGGCGAACCTGACGTGCCAGGCGAGCCCGTACGTAGTGTTCACCATCTCGTTCCAGCGCTCGGTGGCCTGGCTCGCCGAGTACGCCCAGCTCTGGTCGTAGACGCTGGTCCCTATCACGTCGACATAGGCGTCACCCGGGTATGCCGACTCGACGTTGAATCCCCAGGTTCCTGGTCCGTTGTTGGGCGCCCAGTCGAAGAGGAACTGCTGGCCGGCGACGGCGCGCATCGTCTGGACGATCTGCCGGAAGTAGTTGACGTAGTTTGCCGGGCTCGGAACGGCGGACCACGAGTACCACTTGCCGTTCATCTCCCAGCCCGGCCGAACGACAGTGTTCTGCAGGCCGCGGCTGATCAGGGTGTTGGCCAGGGTTCGCCAATAGGCGTTGTAACCCCCCGCTGCCGCAGTGGCCATCGAACCGCCGGTGGACGGGAGCATCGGCACGGACAAGATGAGGCGCTTCCCGCTGCCTTTCCATTGATCGGCCAGCCAGGTCGGGCTGGAGATGGTCGTCCACGTCGCCCCGCTCACAAAATCCAGCGCGGTCGTCGTAGCGGCGCCGCGCCACGTGCCGAAGCTGCCGTTCAGATCCAGGCGGCCACCACCCCGGTAGACCCCGGAGAGGCCTGTCGGGGGCGTCGCGGCTGCGTTGTGTCGCGTCGTCATCGATGTCGTGGCGGTCACCCCAGCGGTGACCAGCAGCACGGCGAGCACCAACTGGATCTTGTTCCGGGTGACGTTTACGCCCCGGATCGAGTGGCGAGACTCGTAGCGGCGGGCCGGCCGTGCGCGGTGGGAATTGGGGCGAGTGGCAACTACGGGGCGCGAGAACAAAATCAGGCTCTCCTCGGAGTGGGCGGTCGGAGGACAGTCGGGTACGCCGCCGGAACGCGGCGATTTAGGAGTGCCGACATGGGTTGCCGACTGGCTTGACTGTCCGGCCGGATCTCGGCCGGTGCACGCGACGTGCGATCGCCCTGGGGGAATCCGGGCACATTGACTGGGTGGGACAATAGCGACCAAAGGCGCCGAGTCAAACCTCCGGTGCCGGGTTTTCCCGGGATTTCACCAGTTTTCCGCTCAGCGAGACGTACCTCAAAACGTCGTCTACTGTGTCTAAGAGCGTCGTAGGCGATGGGGGCATCGTCGGCGCGAGAAGCACGTGCATCCGGGGGGTTGTGGGGGCCATGTCAATATCCATGGGGCGTCGGGTAGCCCAAACCGCGAGGCGGAGTCCAGCCGAGGCCGACCAGCCTTCCCTGGGAGCGCCCCGAGGCCACCGTCAGCGTGCCTTGTCGACCTTCGCGTCCATCGGGGCGCGGCCTTTCATCATGCTGGCCGACCTCGTAGCGGCCCTGATCACCTGCGTGCTCGCCCCGCAGCTGGTCCCGGCCGCCGCGGTCGCCACGGCGGCAATTGTGGCCTACCACCGGGCCGCGTTGTACCGTCCGCGACTTGCCCCGTCGATTCTGGACGACTTGCCCAGGTTGCTCGGTAACGCCGTCGTTGCGGTCGGCCTGGTCGTGGTCGGAGCTGTTGTGGTCGGAGCTGCCGACTCGACGTCGCACGTGGTCGTCGCCGCGATGATCATGGCGGTGAGCGCCGTGGGAATGCGGGCGCTGACGTATGCGGTCCTGCGGTGGGCACGCCGTTCCGACTGGACCGGTCACCGGACCCTGGTGGTGGGTGCGGGCCTGATTGGGGCGCAGTTGGCGTCCAGCCTGCTCGCTCACCGTGACTATGGCCTGCGGCCGGTCGGCTTCCTCGACAGTGACCCACTAGTCCGACCCGAGAACCGGCCGGTGCCGCTGCTGGGCAACATCGACGAACTCGGCGACGTCATCGTCGCGCACGGGATCGCCACCGTTGTCATCGCGTTCGGGTCGCATCCCGAGTCGTCGATGGTCGACATCATCCGCACCTGCCACCTTCTCGACGTCGATATGTTCTTCGTTCCGCGCCTGTTCGAACTGCACCAGACAGCCGCGGCGACCGATCAGGTCTGGGGTGTCCCGCTCATCCGGCTCCGCCGCGCTGCCTACGGCTCGCCGATGTGGCACGTCAAGCGGTTGCTCGACGTGATGGTCGCCGGAGTTGGCCTGTTGCTCCTGGCCCCGCTGATGGTGGGGATCGCGATTGCCGT
>JBDSAK010000459.1:0-5028 GCA_039922195.1 Mycobacteriales bacterium | reverse complement strand
ATAGGTGGACTCCGGGGCGAATCCGGCTACCTTCGATCCATGTGCGCCGTCTGCTTCACCTCGCTGCAAGTCGTTCCGGTCGCCGGAATCGTCGGTCGCGCCGTCTTCGTAGCGCGCGGCGGCGGGTGGCGCCGGGCGCGCCCGGCTGAGCAGCAGGCCGCCGACGTGGTGGAATACGCCGCATGCGCGTCTACCTCGGATCAGACCACGCCGGCTTCGAGCTGAAAGCACAGCTGGTCGCGTGGCTCGGCGCCAACGGACATGAGCCCATCGACTGCGGGCCGCCGGAGTACGACGCCGAGGACGACTACCCGCCGTACGTCATCGCCGCCGCCGAGCGTGCCGTCAGGGACACCGGCAGCGTCGCGGTCGTGATCGGCGGGTCCGGCAACGGCGAGCAGATCGCCGCCAACAAGGTCGAGGGTGTGCGCGCCGCGTTGTGCTGGTCGCCTGAGATCGCGACCCTCTCCCGTCAGCACAACGACGCCAACGTGTGCAGCCTCGGCTCCCGCTTTCACGACCGCGCCGCGGCCGAAGCGATAGTCGAAGCATTCGTGGTGACGGAGTTCTCCGGTGCTGCCCGGCACGTCCGGCGCATCGCACTGATCAGCGACTACGAGACGAGCGGATCGCTCTCGCCGGCCGACGACTGAACCGGCGCGTCCGGCGGCCTGCGGCGTACGACGACCGTCTTCTCCGCGCGTGCGTAGTCGGCCTCGCGCGGCCGCGACACGTCCCGAGCGCGCATCGCGCCGATCGGTCCGACGAGCGACGGCCCGCCGCCGACCAGGTTGGCGACCCCATGGCTGTTGGCCGGCTTGCCGGGGCGCCCGTGGCCGCTCCTGCGGTCAACCATGCGGCCCTCCTCGCGAACGCTCCGGTGTGCACGCTACACGGCGCCGTTGACTCTCATCTGTAGAGATGCCTGAATCACTCGCGTGATCAAGGCGCGAACGCCCGGGCAGTACCCAGCGTGGCTAGGCGCCCGGGCCCGCATTCGGCTGCGCGAACTGCTGACGTTCCCACTGCTGGCGAGCCTGATCGTCGTCATCGGGGCGGTCGCTCCTGAGGTCGGCCCGCAGTGGCTGTCTCCTGCGCTGGTCAATGGCCCGCTGCTCGTCGGCGGCGCCGTCCTGCGCCGGCGGCCGATGCTCTGGTTGATCGCGGTGGCTGTCGCGGCCGTGGCGTACGACGGCTACCAGCTCGGCTGGCGTGAGGTCCGCCCCGACCTCCCGCTGCTCCTGGTGACCGCCGTGGCCGCGACGGCGTTCGCCGCGCGACGCGAGCAGCTCGGCGTACCGGGTATGCGCGGCGAGGGAATGCTCCTCGAGTTGCGCGAGCGGCTCAGCCGCCAAGGATCGCTGCCGAGCCTGCCTAGGGGCTGGCACGCCGAGTTCGCCCTCGAAACCGCTGGTCACGCCGGCTTCTCCGGCGACTTCCTGGTGTCGTCCAGCCCGGAAGCGGGGCGCCTCGAGCTCGCCCTCGTCGACGTCTCCGGTAAGGGCTTCGACGCCGGCACCCGGTCCCTCATGCTCTCGGGCGCGCTCGGCGGCCTGCTGGGCGCCGTACCGCCGCATGAGTTCCTGCCGGCAGCCAACGCGTATCTGCTGCGGCAGGAGTGGGGTGACGGGTTCGCCACCGCAGTGCATATCGCGATCGATCTCCAAACTGGCGACTATTTCGTCGAATCCGCGGGTCATCCGCCCGCGGCGCATTACATCTCAGGCACCGGCCGGTGGGTCGTGAGCCAGGCGGCTGGGATGCCGCTGGGCATGTTCGACAACCCCGAGTGGACGGCGGGCCGCGGCCGGCTGCGCAGCGGCGACCTGTTTCTGATGTACACCGATGGCGTGGTCGAGATCCCCGGGCGCGACGTGGAGCACGGCGTAGACCGGCTGCTCGGGGCGGCGAATGCGCTCGTGCTGCGCGGCTTCGCCGGCGGCGCCGAGCGACTGATCAACGCGGTAGGCACCGACACCAAGGACGACCGCGCCGTTGTCACCGTGTGGCGGCGTTGATCAGGTAGTACGGCGAGGTGAATGCAGCCCGGGTGATCGAGCGCCGCTCGACTCGGGGCTAAATGGGGCGCCGGCGGCCGGATCTCCCGGTTATGATGGGGCCCTGCGCACGGGCCACAGACGTCCCGACCGCCAGCTCTGGATCTGATCCTCTGCTCACGGGATGTACTGGATGCCTGATGTGCCCGGCCCTCAGGGCCTGTATGACCCACGCTTCGAACACGATGCGTGCGGTGTCGCTTTCGTCGTCGACGTCCAAGGTCGCCCGAGCCACCGGATGGTCGAACTCGGTCTCACGTCGCTGTGCAACCTCGACCACCGCGGCGCGACCAACGCCGAGGCGAACGTCGGTGACGGCGCCGGCATTCTCATCCAGGTGCCTGACGCCTTCCTGCGCGAGGTCACCGGCTTCCCGCTGCCACCTGCGGGTCAGTACGCCGTCGGCTGCCTGTTCCTGCCGCGCGCCGCGGACGCGCTGACGAGCGCCGTCGCAGCCATCGAGAAGATCGTCGTCAGCGAGGGCCTGCACGTCCTCGGCTGGCGCGACGTTCCGACCGACAACTCGATGATCGGCGAGCAGGCTCGGGGAGTCGAACCTACGATCCGCCAGCTCTTCATCGCCGACGCCGCCGAGGCGCTCGACGGCATGGACCTGGAGCGCCGCGCGTTCGTCGTCCGCAAGCGGGTCGAGCACGAGCTCGCCGCGCACGGCGAGACCATCTACTTCCCGAGCCTGTCGTCGCGCACCCTGATCTACAAGGGCATGCTCATCAGCCACCAGCTGCAGGAGTATTTCCTCGACCTGCGGGACGTGCGGGTCGAGAGTGCGCTCGCGCTCGTCCACTCGCGGTACTCCACCAACACCTTCCCGTCGTGGCCGCTCGCGCACCCGTACCGGTTCGTCGCGCACAACGGCGAGATCAACACCGTGCAGGGCAACCAGAATTGGATGCGGGCCCGCGAGGCGCTGCTGTCCAGCGACGTGATTCCTGGCGATCTCGAGCGGATCTTCCCCATCTGTACGCCGGACGCGAGCGACACCGCGCGCTTCGACGAGGCGCTCGAGCTGCTGCACATGGGCGGCCGGTCCCTGCCGCACGCCGTGCTCATGATGATTCCCGAGGCCTGGGAAAACCATGAGTCGATGCCGGAGTGGAAGCGCGCGTTCTACCAGTACCACTCGTCGCTGATGGAGCCGTGGGACGGCCCGGCCTCGATCGCCTTCACCGACGGCACCGTCATCGGCGCCGTGCTCGACCGCAACGGCCTGCGGCCCTCGCGCTACTGGGTCACCCAGGACGGCCTGGTCGTCATGGCGTCCGAGGTCGGCGTACTCGGCATCGACCAGACAGAGATCGTCCAGAAGGGCCGGCTCGAGCCCGGCAAGATGTTCCTCATCGACACGTCGCAGGGCCGCATCGTCGGCGACGAGGAGATCAAGCGATCGCTCGCCGACGAGCATCCGTACGGCGAGTGGCTGCACGCCGGTCTCGTGCACCTCGACGATCTGCCCGAACGTGACTACCTCATCCCGGTGCAATCGTCGGTCGTCCAGCAGCAGCGCGTTTTCGGCTATACGACCGAAGAGCTCAAGATCCTCATCACGCCGATGGCCAAGAACGGCTACGAGCCGATCGGATCGATGGGCACCGACACACCCATCGCCGTGCTCTCGCAGCGACCGAGACTGCTGTTCGACTACTTTTCGCAGCTTTTCGCGCAGGTCACCAACCCGCCGCTCGACGCGATCCGCGAAGAGCTCGTCACGTCGATGTCGGCGACCTTGGGCCCGGAGCGCAACATCCTGGAGCCGACCGCCGCCTCGTGCCGGCAACTCGTGCTGCCACAGCCGATCATCAGCAACGACGACCTGGCCAAGATCCTCTACATCAACGACGACCACGACATGGCGGGCTTCAAGGCGTACGCCGTCGACGGTCTCTACCCGGTCAGCGAGGGTGGCGCCGGGCTCAAGCAGGCCTTGGCCGACGTCTGCATGAAGGTCACCGCCGCGATCTCCGACGGCGCGAAGATCGTCGTCTTGTCCGACCGCTACAGCTCGCCGGAGCTCGCCCCGATCCCCTCGCTGCTGCTGACCGCGGCGGTGCACCACCACCTCATCCGGGAGAGGACGCGCACACAGGTCGGCCTGGTCATCGAGACCGGCGAGGCGCGCGAGGTGCACCACATGGCGCTGCTCATCGGCTACGGCGCCGCTGCCATCAACCCGTATCTCGCGTTCGAGTCGATCGAGGACCTCATCTCGCGCGGCCTGATCACCGGTGTGACACCCAAGCAGGCCGTACGCAACTACATCAAGGCTGCGAGCAAAGGCGTCCTGAAGGTGATGTCCAAGATGGGCATCTCGACTGTCGCGTCCTACACCGGTGCGCAGGTTTTCGAAGCGATCGGCCTCGGCCGCGAGCTCGTCGACGACTACTTCACCGGTACCACCAGCCGCATCGGCGGGCTCTCATTGGACGAGGTGGCGAGTGAGGTCGCGTCCCGTCATGCGTTCGCGCACATCGAGCGGCCCACCGAGGTCGCGCACCGAGATCTATGGCAGGGCGGTGAATACCAGTGGCGCCGCGAAGGCGAGCACCACCTCTTCAACCCGGAGACGGTCTTCCGGCTGCAGCACGCGACCCGCGCCAAGCGGTACGACGTTTTCAAGCAGTACACGGCGGCGGTCGATGAGCAGTCGACCCGGCTCGCGACGCTGCGCGGCCTCTTCCGGTTCAAGGCAGGCGAGCGCGAGCCGATCTCGATCGACGAGGTCGAGCCGGTCAGCGAGATCGTCAAACGCTTCTCGACCGGAGCGATGTCGTACGGATCCATCTCCAAGGAAGCGCACGAGACGCTCGCCATCGCGATGAACAGCATCGGCGCGAAGTCCAACACCGGCGAGGGCGGCGAGGACGCCGACCGCTACGTGCGCGACGACAACGGTGAGCTGCGCCGCTCGGCCATCAAGCAGGTCGCGTCTGGCCGCTTCGGGGTCACCAGCGAA
>JBDSAK010000458.1:0-3865 GCA_039922195.1 Mycobacteriales bacterium | reverse complement strand
CACCTCGCGACGATCGACAAGCAGATCCGCACCCGGCTCGGCGACCTGTCGGAGCACCTTGGCGATGCCGACTGGATCGTCGGCGAGTTCAGCGCCGCGGACATCTTGATGGTGCAAGTCCTGCGCTGGCTCGGCGAGTCGGGCATCGTCGAGGAGTTTCCCAACCTTGCAGCCTACGTCGCCCGGGGCGAAGCGCGGCCCGCTTTCAAGCGGGCCTTCGCTGCTCAACGCGAGGTCTTTGAGCGCAGAAAGCCGGAGTCCTGACCAAGGTCGTGCTGCCCCCGTTGCTGACCTAGAGTTCTCGGCTGCGGATGACTGCTGTGCAGCGGTTGCTGCCAGTCGCGGCCAGACGCTGAACTCACGGCCCCGGCCACGTACCGGTCATCGCGATGCAGAGAGGGTGGCGACCTGAATGGCCGGTATGCGTTGGACTGCCGACATCGGCGACGCGACTGGCGCCGTCCCGCGTCGTCCGACGATCGAATGTCTGCCGCTCAGGCCGAGTCCGCGACACCTGCGTCGCGCTCGGCGCCCACTGGGAAATCGAGGATTGCACAGACGTGTGCAGCGCCGGATGATTTCATGCCGCGCCGACGAGGGTCGGCGCGCCGCTTGCGCTCGCGGAGTCCGAGAGATGCGAATCCTTTTGGCGGAGGACGAACGAGAGTTGGCCAACTGGCTCGTTCGAGCATTGCAGCAGAGCGGATTTCAGGTCGATTGGGTCGATGATGGGCGCTTGGTCCGGCGCAGTCTCAAGGGGACCCGATACGATGCCTTGGTGCTCGATCTCGGCCTTCCGGGGCGGGACGGTCATGACGTGCTCTCGGAACTTCGAGCGGCCGATCACCGACTTCCGGTGCTCATCCTGACGGCGCGGGACTCGCTCATGGAACGGGTCACCAGCCTGCACGAAGGGGCCGACGACTTCCTGGCCAAGCCCTTCGAGGTCACGGAGCTCGAGGCGCGCCTCGTCGCGCTGATCCGCCGTGCTCGTGGCATCGAGCATCCGCGGTTCGCGTGCGGGCCGCTGACCTACGACAGCGCGACCAAGCACTTTGCGCTGGGGCACGAACCGCTCGTGCTGACGCCGCGCGAGCATGCGGCGCTGCGAGCGCTGGTGCAGCACAGCGGCGAGCCCTTGTCCAAGCAGGAGATCCTCGATCGGGTCTTTTCCGACGAGCAGGAGGTGAACCCCGAGGCGGTGGAAGTCCTCGTCCACCGGCTGCGCAAGCGGCTCGCGCACAGCCCGGTGCAGATCACGACGCTGCGCGGGCTGGGATACGTGCTCGAATGCGGCGCTTGACCCTCGCCACGCTGCACTCGCTGAGCCTCCGTCACACGCTGCTCGTGGTGCTGTTCCCGGGGCTGCTGCTGGGCATCGGCACCGAACTGTGGGCCACCTGGCGCACCGCGGTGGATGCCGCGAACTCGGCCTACGACCGCTCACTCCTGGGGGCGATCAAGTCCATGGACGCCAACATCTCGACCGAAAGCGGTGGTCTGGGCGTCGAGCTGCCGTATCGAATGCTCGAATTCTTCGAACTGACCGCCAGCGGCCGCGTGTATTACCGCGTCGCCACTGAAGATGGGCTGGTCGAGATCGGCAGCCCGGACCTGCCGCGTCCGGCGCGACCCTTGGTGACCGGACAACCCCAGTTCAGCGACGAGCACTATGGGGATGAACAGGTGCGGGTCGGGTCTTACGCGCGGCTGCTTGATCGACCGGACGTCGGCCACGTCATGGCTCAACGTATCGTCATCCAAGTCGCCGAGACGCTGGAGTCTCGCAAGGCATTCACCCGCACGCTGCTGTTGCAGGCCGTGGGGCGCGATCTGGCGCTTGTGCTGACGGCTACCACGTTGCTGGTGGCTGTCGTAGGTTGGGCGCTGCGGCCGCTGGCGCGCCTGCGCGGCGAAGTGCGCAGCCGACTGGCGTCGGACCTGACGCCGATCTCCGCCGTCGGCATTCCGTCCGACGTACGGCCGCTGGTCGAAGCCATCAATCACCACGTCGAACGAAATCGCCAGCTGGTGGAGGCGCGTCGCCGATTCGTCGACGACGCGTCCCACCAGTTGCGCACGCCACTGACGACGTTGGCAACGCAGGTCGGATTTGCCCTGCGCGAATCGGATCCGGCGCAGCAGCGCGCGGCCTTGACGGCGATCCAGGCTCAACTGGACGAGGCGGTACGCCAGACGAACCAGATGCTGCTGCTGGCCCGCACCGACACCGTTCCGATCGAGCCCGAACGGATCGACCTCGTGCCCTTCGCACACGAACTGACGCGCCGCTGGTGGAGCGAGGCCCGCAGGCGCGGCATCGACTTCGGGCTGGACGCACCGCCAGGTTCCGTGGTGGTACACGTCCTTCCGGCTCTGCTGGCCGAGGCCGTGTCCAATCTCCTGCACAACGCGGTGCGCTACGCCCCCCGCGATGGCAAAGTGACGGTGCATGTGGCCGAGTTGCATGGAATGGCCCGTTTGACCGTGACCGACAACGGGCCCGGCATTCCCCTCGATGAACTGGATCGTGCCGGCGAGCGCTTCTTCCGCGCCAGCAATGTCAGTCAATCCGGCTCGGGACTCGGGCTCGCCATCGTGAGGTCGATCGCTGAACGCCATGGCGGCCGCCTCGAACTGCGCCCGACCGAGCCGGGGCCGGGGCTCGAAGCGAGCATCGTGCTGCCGCTGGATGGGGCCGGCGAACAAGCCTCGGTCTAGCCGAGCTGGCCGGGCGCCGACCGTCGCTGCATCCTTGGCCATGGCGCGGCCGTGGGAGCAGTCCCTGGCCGTTGGAATGAACGCGAACCTTCCGGGTTAACCCGGACGATTGGACGATCTCGATGAAAGCCGTTCGAAAGCACCGAACCCGTATCTTTCACGTCGTCAGACAAGCCGCCGGCGTCAGGCGGCACCGCAACCACAAGGAGACAGTCCCATGATGAATATCAAGTCCACCGGCCTTGCAGTGACGCTGGCCCTTGCCGCCTCGGCGGTCGTCGCCGGCCCGCTGGAAAAGACCGAGTGCATCGCCCCGGCCAAGCCCGGCGGCGGCTTCGACCTGACCTGCAAGCTGGCGCAGTCGGCATTGATGGAAGGCAAGTACGTCGCCGACCCGATGCGCATCACGTACATGCCCGGGGGCATCGGCGCGGTGGCCTACAACGCCATCGTCGCGCAGCGCCCGGCCGAGAACAACACCATCGTCGCCTTCTCGGGCGGCTCGCTGCTCAACCTGGCGCAGGGCAAGTTCGGCCGCTACAACGAGAACGACGTGCGCTGGCTGGCCGCGATCGGCAGCGACTACGGCGCCGTCATCGTCGCCGAGAACTCGCCCTTCAAGACCATGGGCGACCTGGTCGCCGCGGTGAAGGCCGATCCGACCAAGGTCGTCTTCGGCGCCGGCGGCACGGTCGGCAGCCAGGACTGGATGAAGGCCGCGCTGACAGCGAAGGCCGCCGGCCTGAACCCGAAGACCATGCGTTTCGTGGCCTTCGAGGGTGGCGGCGAGGCGCTCACCGCGCTGCAGGGCGGTCACGTGCAGGTGTATTCGGGCGACGCCTCGGAAGCCGATCAGCAGATCCTGGCCGGCGCCAAGATCCGCGTGCTGGCGGTCATGGCCGACAAGCGCCTCGAAGGCCACCTGTCGAAGGTGCCGACGGCGAAGGAACAGGGCTATGACATCGAGTGGCCGATCATCCGCGGCTTCTATCTCGGCCCCAAGGTCAGCGACGCCGACTTCAAGGTCTGGGTCGACGCCTTCAACAAGATGATGGCCACGCCGGCTTACGCCAAGCTGCGCGCCGAGCGCGGCCACGAGCAGGTTGGTCGGCGTCAACGCGACACCGAAACCACTGAGCAGGTA
>JBDSAK010000457.1:0-5826 GCA_039922195.1 Mycobacteriales bacterium | reverse complement strand
CGAGGGTGGAGAAACCCCAAATCAGCAGCCCCCAGAACAGAACCATGGAGCCCAGCATCACCGACCATCCGCCCCAGCCGAGGTCTCCGTGCGAAAACCACATCACGGTGGTAGCCCCTTCGTCTCTTGTTGATGATGTGCGGCCCGCCGTCGTACCGGCGGGCCGCGTCAGCACGTCACGGGTGGTCGATGCGCTCGTGCGACCCGTCGACGTATGCCCCACGGCCTGCCGCGCTCGGCTGTCCCTGCAGGTCCGACGTTCGGCTGTCCGCATGGCCGCCGTGGTCGGAGTGGGAGCTCTGCGCGTCGTGACCGCTGTGCATGCCGCGCATCATGAAGAACATCATCAACGGGCACACGAGGAAGAGTAGGAGCAGCGTCGGGGGAAGCCCGGCCCACACCGCGAGACCCGCGGCGACGACAGCAACCAAGCCGTAGAGCGGGTACTTGTCCTTGTTCATGACTGCCTCCCGGCATTCAGCGAGTGCATCCCGCCTGAGCCGAACCTCCCACCCCCGGTGCTGCCCGGTCAGGGGCATAAGTCCCGAAACCCGCGCCGTTGGTCACGCAGCAGCGGACCTGCCTAGCAGGACCTTGTGCTCTGACGGCAGTCGGTACAGCGGCCTATGTTGAAGCGGCGACGGGACCAAGCTCCTGCGCCAATCCGGATGGGACGGCCTTCAATGCCCAGGTCCTCAGCGTCGGCGAAGACACGGATCCCGAACCCGGGCGTGGAAGGGGCGGCGGCTCCCAGCTCGGCAGCGCGACGGTTCTGGCAGTCGCTCACCGGCATGGTCGGCGCGGTGGTAGGTCTCGCGCCGCACGTCCTGCACCATGTCGGATTGCTCGCGGGAACAGCGCTGGTGGCCGGCTCCGGTGGCACTGCTCTGTTCGCGGTCCTTGGATTCTTGGCGTCCGTTCCGATGCTGGTGCGGCTACGGCGGCGGTTCGGATCTTGGCGGGCTCCCGCGATCGCCTTCACAGGGTTCGTGCTGATGTTCAGCCTTTCGGCGTTCGTTATTGGCCCTCGCATCAGTGGACGCAGCGGCGACGTAAAGCAAGCCCCCGTCGTCGACCACAACGACCACGGGCACTGACCTACCCGGATCGGCGTCGCGTCGCCAGTTGTCGGTACGACGAGCTTGCCGCCGCGGGCGCTCGAGCGCGATCAGCACGCTGGTCGCTAACGCGACTGACGCGATGAGCACCAGCCCGCTCGCTGCCATTCCTGCCCCCGTGAACGGAATGGCTTGCGCGGGCAACGCACTCGTCAGCGCTCCCGATCATCAAGAGCGCGAAGTTTGTCAGCTCGCCGTACAGAATCCCTTTTCAGGCCCACCCACCTCTTGTGCGTCCGGCAGTCGCCACGCAGCAGAATCCACAGGGTCACACCCTTGCATTGAGCAATGCCGACCCGCGCAGCGCGGGGTTGGCAACGATCCCGGCAACCCTCGCGGCGACTCTGCTGGGGTGCTCAGCATTGGAAAATTGTCGGTCGGCCAAGAGAACTACTACCTGCAGACTGTCGCGCGCGGCGTGGAGGACTACTACCTGGGTTCCGGTGAGGCGCCCGGGTACTGGCTCGGCGCCGGCGCAGCCAACCTCGAGCTGTCGGGGCGGGTCGATGCGGAACAGCTGCGGGCCGTCCTCGGCGCGGTCGACCCGCACTCGGGCGACCTGCTGCCGGTGACGTCGCGGCGGCGCAATCGACTGCCCGGGTTCGACCTGACGTTCAGCGCGCCGAAGTCGGTGTCGCTGCTATTCGCACTCGGCGGTGATGATCTCGCCGCGACGGTGCGCGCTGCTCATGATAACGCGGTTGCGCAGGCGCTCGGCTACCTGGAGCGGCAAGCCGGTCATGTCCGGCGCGGCACGAACGGCGTCGACCGCGAGGCGGGCGGCGGGTTCGTTGCGGCAGGGTTCCGGCACCGCACCTCCCGCGCGGGTGACCCGCACCTGCACACGCACGTACTGACCGCGAATCTGATCAAGGGCGAGGACGGCCGCTGGTCCGCGCTCGACGGCCGCGCGCTCTACCGGGAGGCGAAGACCGCCGGCACGCTCTACCGCGCGGCACTGCGGCACGAGCTGCGTGATCTCGGCCTTTCGTGGACGATGCGAGCGAACGGCCTAGCCGAGATCCACGGAGTGCCCGCGACGGTGTTGCGCGAGTTCTCCCGCCGCCGCGCCGAAATCGAACAGGCACTCGAAGCGCGCGGCGTGTCCTCCCCCCGCGCAGCGCAGGTCGCGGCACTCGCCACGCGGAGCGCGAAGGACTACGGCGTCAGCCCCGAATCACTCGCGTTCAGCTGGCACCAGCGCGCAGAAGCCTTCGGCTTCACCAACGGGCATCTCCGGTCGCTGCTCGGGCGCACTCGTCCCCTTTGGCTAGGAGCCCGCGAGCGCCAGGTCGCGGCCGACGCAACCAGCAACCGTCTGCTGTCGTCCACCGGGTTGACCGCGCACCGCACCACGTTCGGGCGGCGCGAGGCGCTGCAGGCGTGGTGCGCCGAGATGCCCGCCGGCGCGCCCGTCAGCAGCGTAGAACGGCTCGCCGACGAATTGCTTTACCGGTCCGAAGTCATCCCGCTCTGCGAGACCGAAACGGCGCAGGCCGACCGTAGGTACACCACGGCGGAGATGCTCACCACCGAGAGCGCGGTCATCGACGGCGCGGCGGCGCGGCTCGGCACGCAGATCGCTGTTGTCGACGACACGGTCGTCGACGCGGTGTTGAAGCGCCACCCCGGCCTGGGCCGCGAGCAGGTAGCGATGGTCCGCCAGCTGCTCCGGTCCGGGAACGGCGTCGACGTTGTCGTCGGCGTCGCCGGCTCCGGGAAGACCAGCGCGCTGCGCGCCTGCGCGCAGGCCTGGCGAGCCGCCGGGCACCCCGTCATCGGCGCGGCCCTGTCCGCCCGCGCGGCCAGCGAACTGCACCACCAGACGGGTATCCCGACGTTCACAGTGACCCGGCTGCTGATGGACCTCGATATCAACCGCACCCGGCTGGCGCCGGGTAGCGTCCTCGCCGTCGACGAAGCGGCGATGATCGGCACCCGTGAACTCGCCCGGCTCGTCGCCGTCGGCGAGCGCGACCGCGCGAAAGTCGTCCTCGTCGGAGACCACCACCAGCTGCCAGAGATCGACGCCGGCGGTGCGTTCCGCACGCTCGCCGCCCGGCTGCACGCTTCACTCCTCACCGGCAATCACCGCCAAGCCGAGGGGTGGGAACGCGGCGCTCTCGCGCAGCTGCGGGCCGGGGAAATCGACCCGGCTATCGCCACGTACACCGAGCAGGGCCGGGTCACCGCCGGGGAGAACGGCGACGACGTCCGCCGTCAGATGGTCACCGACTGGTGGGCCGACCTGCACCCGGCTGGCAGCCCTCGCGACGTGGACGCCGCGGCCGGTGCGGTCATGCTCGCCGTTCGTCGCCGCGACGTCGCCGACCTCAACACCCGAGCCCGCGCCCTGATGCGCGCCGCCGGCAAGCTCGGCAGCCACGAACTCGTCGTGCACTCCGCCCGGCACGGCGAACGACGGTTCGCCGTCGGCGATGTCACCGTCGCCCTCATCAACGACGCGAACAGGAGCGGACTCGTCAACGGCACTCGCGGCGTCGTCGTCCACCTCAACGCTGCATCCCGAACGGTGACCGTCCAAACCGCTGCCGGGGCCCAGCACACCGCCAGCGAGCGGTACCTCGCTGCTGGCGGGCTCGACCATGCGTACGCCGTCACTGTTCACAAAGCCCAGGGCATGACGACGGACCGCACCTACCTGCTCGCCAGCGACGCCCTCTACCGCGAAGCAGGCTACGTCGGCATGTCCCGCGGTCGCATCAGCAACCGGATGTACGTCGTCGATAACGACCTCGACGAGACCCGCGCTCTCGCACAGGAAGCCGGTCACGGCCCGGACGAGGCGCGAGCGGATCCAGTCAGCGGGATTGTCAGCGTCCTCAACCGCTCGCGCGCGCAACTCACGGCGACGGACCATAGACGCGCGGCGGGCGTCGCTACGACGCCTGTAACTCAAGCGTCATGCGTGGAAATCGCCTGACGGCCGCAACCCACCGAGTGGGGCGAAAGTCGCGGAGTGCGTGAGGCCGACCGGGAGGCGAAAGTCAGGCAGGCGAGGGTCGCGGTGCCTGGCTTGCTGCGTTGCGTTGGAGGATGAGCTGCTGCACGGTGCGCTTTGGCAACGCGCGAGTGTCGCTTGCCCCTTGCGTAGCTGACACGAGGCGGCGGCGACAGGTCAGCGACGACCTCGCGGTTTCCGCGCTGACGGACCCAGTTGTAACACCAAGCTCGTCTCGATCGACGCGAAAGGACTGGCACGGGTCGTCATCCGCTTCGCGGCGTCATCGCGAAGGTGCGATGACGTCGACGCGCCAGCCGTCGTTGCGGAGTCGAGCTACCCCGTCTTGAGCGCTTTTGCCTTGCCACGTAACGCCGCCCCAGATGACGAGCGTGCCACCCCGCGGGCCGTCGACCCACGCCGGCGTGCGCGCTTCATAGCCGAACGGCGTTACTTCGGCGGCCGCGTCCGGTGGGCGCGGAAGTCTCGTCCACGACCTGCCAAGTACGTCGTACAACCAGTTGCCGAGCGCCGCGTAACGCACACCGCCGACCGTCGTATCGACAGTGCGATGGCCGAGCTTGCTCTTGGGACGTCGCGGGAGCTGGGACCACTTCGCGGTCGGTACGTCGAATTCCGAGGCCTCGTAGACACGTCGGCCCCAATTGTTGACCTCTCCGCCGTTGGCGGAGTCCTCACCGATATTGACGAAAATGTACCCTGCAACGTGAAAGCCATAAACGCCGAGATTGTCACCGACCGGCAGCTCCCGCCATGCGAAACCGCCAGCAGGCGCCGGCTCGAGAATTGCTGCCTGCGTGCTTGGCGGTTGGTTGCCTGGCTGCGCCACCAACCTGCTCCCGAGCAGGACGAGCGACGTGCCGGTCGAATGGAACTGCCGATCGAACGATGGTCGAAGCGGATCGGCAGGAAGGTCGCTCCAGGTAGCTGACGTCGGATTGAACAGCATGTCCGGCGGCAACGGCGACTGCGCTGGGGAAGAACTCGCTCCGTAGCTCTCATGCGAGCCCACATATGCCGCCACCCGCTCGCCCAGCGCGGCGAGCCCGCCAAAATAGTTTTTGCTGTCGGCCGGCGCGCGCAACATCGACCAGCGGTCAGCGAGCACGTCGTACGCGAAGAATGAGTGCGACACGGTCGGGAGGCCACTGCTCGGCGAGTCGAGTTGCCGGCTCGACAGGAAGTAGACGGTGCCGCCTACGACGGCGGCAGCCGTCCGATTGTCGCTACCGCCCATCGGTTGCGGCGCCGGCGACAGCGACGTCCAGCGATCAGTGGCCGGGTCGTACGCCGCGACATCCCGAAGTGCCGGACGGGTCGGCGCCACGCAGGATGCGTTCGGCGGGCACGGATCGGTGTCCCGCCCACCGAAGAACAACACCCGGCCGGCAACGGTGATCGCGAGCGGACGATCGCGCGGACTGAGAGGTGACGTGGCCATCGGCTGCCACGGCGACACCGCCGTCGTGCCGACCACGCCGCCCTGGCCCGGTCGCGTCGACGGCCGGCTGGCGCCGCACGCCGCGAGGCTGAGCAGCGCGACGGCGACAACACCCACCCATGCGACGCCGCGTCGTCTCATGTCGCTTCGACGCATCCCGCATCCAACCAGTTCCAGCACTTACGGGGCTTGAGAACGCGCGCTGCGTCCGGCCCGCAGCAATCGCATAGTCGGATGAGATCGGGCCGGGCAACAAGCGCGTCGACGTCGCTACGCTCGACCGC